>JALVQH010000224.1 GCA_027031505.1 Campylobacteraceae bacterium
CGGGGTTGAACACGGGCAAAAGCATATCCTTTATCGCCGATGCGTTTGGAGATCGAGCGCAGATCTTCCCGCAGAGTTTCGACATTAAAGATTTGTCCTTTTTTCAACTTGACATCGTGTGTCAAATCGGCACGATCGATTCCCTTCAAGGTGGCAATGCGCACCGAAGAGACCTTGTAGGGTTTTCCTTCATGGAGAATGCGGTAGGTAATAGTGGCTTTGCCGGCAGCATGGTCGATGGAGACACCGGGGCGTCCAACCTTTACGTCGAGATAACCGTGCTGATAATAGAGATCCCGAATACGCATAGCGTCTATTTTCAGCGCTTTGGGTTGGTACTTTCCTCCGACGAAACCGAGAAAGCTTGCTTCTCTGTTAATCAGATTGGCTTTGAGATCGGCATCCGGGAGAACATGATTGCCGACAAATCGGACAGAGCTGACCTTGATCTCTTTGTGGCTTTTTTGTGCCGAAGCAGTATGGGTTGTTTTGGCTGTTCCTGCAACAGGACTGACCAAAAGCGCTGCAATAACTATGCGTCGCAACATGATGCATTCTCCTTTGATAGGTATATCTGGAATAAGTATAGCAGTTTTTCTCTAAAAAAGCTTTGAGCGAGGGGGTAGAGGCGAGTCTGCACAGACAATCGTGGTATAATGGCGTCAGTTTTTATTACCGCACCAACAAATAGTCTGAACTTTTAAGAGAGAGACGAGACGAGATGTACGTGAAAAAATCTGCAGGACTACCCGTAGGTCATTCAAAGATTTTTTGCGTGCAGGTCGTTTCGTATCGCTCTTCCCGAAGGGTACAGCACTTTTGTCCATACTCTGCGTTGGATTTTTTCGAATTCGCTAAGGCGAGTTCTTCTTTGTGCTTGCACTCTCTTCGAGAAATATCTGCCTTGATTATGAACAAAATTGCAGCATCAAAAATTCAGATTATTTATTGGTGCGGTAATATAAAGGATGCAGGCAATGAAAATCGGAATTATCGGGCTGGGATTGATGGGGGGTTCATTGAGCCTGGCGATGCAGGAGCTGTATGATGATCTGGAAGTGATCGGTCTGGATCATAATCCGCAGCACGCCATCGAAGCGCTCAAGCTTCATCTGGTGGACAAAGTTGTTGAGACACTTGAGGAGATCAAGGAGGTGGATATCCTCTTTTTGAGTGTGCCGGTGGATGGCATCATCGCTGTTCTGGAACAGCTCCCTCCGCTATCGGATACGACGACCGTAATCGACCTTGGCAGCACCAAAGCGCGGATCGTTGCATCCGTACCTGAGACAATTCGGTCGAATTTCGTCGCTGCCCACCCTATGACAGGTACCGAAAAAGTTGGTCCTGCAGCAGCCTTCGCTGAACTGTACCGGAGCAAGGCGGTTGTGCTGTGCAATCTCGAAGAGAGCGGTGCCCATCAGCAGGAACAGGCACGGAACCTCTTTACCAATCTGGGGATGAAACTGTTCTACATGGATGCCGAAGCACACGATCGTCATGCTGCCTACATTTCCCATATGCCTCATGCTCTCAGCTTTGCTCTGGCCCATTCGGTCATGAATCAGGAGGATCCCCGGGCGATCATTGCCCTCGCCGGCGGAGGGTTTCGGGATATGAGTCGGATTGCCAAAAGTTCGCCGGCAATGTGGCGGGATATTTTTGAACAGAATGCCGAAAATCTGACCAGGGCGATCGATGCGTTTACGGCTGAGCTTGATCGCTGTCGTGCTTTGGTGGCCGAGGAGAGATGGGAAGAGCTGTACGCCTGGATGAAAGGGGCGAATCGGCTGCACGAGATATTATGAGGATTGGGAGTGAAGAATTAGGGATTAGGAATTTTGGTATGCGTTGCGTTGCAACGCTTTTATTGATGGAGTAGGGACTTTAGTCCCGTTTGATGGGGCTGAAGCCCCCTTAGTCTGTTGTTGCTCTCCCCATAATTTTCTGCAATCTCTCCTGATCGATCTCCACTTTTTCTCCCCGTTGAGCGCGATACAGATCACGTACCATGGCTTCGATTTCGGGGGAGTCGTTGGTGTGGGGGTAGAGAAGTTTGAGGGCTTCGTCAGGGGTGTAGCGCTTGCGTGTGCGGCGGTGTCCCGGGCGGGAGAGATTGAGATGCGGCAGAAGTTTGAGTACCAGCAGTGTGACGAGTACCCCGGTGACAAAAGCAAGCAGCACCGTCCATGCAGGCCAGCGTGCCGAAGCCTTTTCGCGAGCCTGTCGGGCATAGTAGGCGGTATCCTCAAGGAGTGAGCGGTTGGCGTCCTTTTGCACACGAGATGCCTTTTGGAATGCATGTGTTGTTTCGGGGGCAGACGGACGGACGGATTCGGCTGCCGGAAGCGGTTTTGAGGATGCAGGGGAAGATATCTGTGAGCCTCCTGCGATATGGATGGCCACAGGCTGAACAGAGAGGGTTTTTGTCTTTTCGGTTTCCGGATTGAACTGAATGCGGGCAATGGCGGGTATCGTGAAATTGTGGTCGGCGATGAAGGTGTATTTTTTGACCCAGCGGCTGATGATTTTCCCATCCTGTATCCGGCTGGATATTTGTGCATCATCACTGTATACGGTGACATCGTCAATGTCGAATTTCGGTGCATCGAAATCTTCAAGACTGCCGACCCCTTCGAGGGTGAGGGTATAGTTGACCGGCTGGTTGGCGTGGGTTTGGTGGGTATCAACCGAAGCGTTCATCGTAAATGAACCGATCAGATTTGCCGATGCCGGTATGGAAAGAGCCGTAACGGTTTTGGGTTCTGCCTGAAGTGATTGCCACTGCACATCGTTGTTGAAAAACCCCCAGGGATCCCGGGCACCGCTGAAAGTTCGGATCCCAAGTTTGATCTGCGGAGCGGTGATAGTGAGGTTGCCCTCTTTCTGGGGGGTGAGGAGATAGGTAAAAATGTGGGCGGTTCCCCGTGCATCTTGCTTGAGTGTCTCCTGGTTGTCGGTTTTGACAAAAAATCCGTCGAATTTGGGTGCGACGTACTGTGCCTGCGTTACTTGAGAATTGCGGGGTTCATAAAAAACAACCTGAAGGACAAAGGGTTCTCCGACATAGAGGCGGGTTTTGGAAGGGATCATTTCCAGACGATATCCGCCACCTGCCCTGGAAGCGCTGTTTCTTCTGGTGACGCGAATGGAGACCGGCCGGGTGTGTTCCGTGCGACCATCAACCGTAACGGCAAAGGAAGGAATCGTCATGTTGTGTTCCGGAAAAAACGAAAAATGCAAGGTTTTTTTCTGAACACTTCTGAACGCACCATTCGCATAGGTAGCTTCGATTTTTTGGGAGATAGTTGGCGTATCGACCGGTATCCCCCCAATCTCCGTAATCTGAGGAAAGACGATATTTTTCCCCCGTGCCGTGATGCTTACTTCAACACTTTGTCCTTTTGGGACAGCGGTTTGGCTGATTCGTACGGTTACATCTTTGGCATTCAATGATCCGACAGTTATCAAAAAAAGAATAAGCAGTTTGACGATGTACACTGGTGCCTCCTTTACCATGGATTGACCGTTGATGGATTAGGTTTGGTATGTTTTTTTCCGATAAATTGGTAGAGTTTGGGTTGCATCTTTTTCCCTTTGAGCTGTTTCATGAGCCGTTTGATCTCTCTGGCCTGGATTTTCTGGGCTTGTGCGGCTCTCGCACGGGAACCTCCTTGCGCTTTGTCAGGCTTTTTCTTTTGTTTGGGTTCTCCGGGTTTTGACTGGGACTGGGATTGTTTGTCACCTTTTTTCTGTTCGGGCTTTTTCTTTTGATCCGGTTTACCCGTTTTGTTTTTTGGGGTTTTCTTCTTGTCACCGGGCTTATCCTGTGATGGATTCCCGGGCTGTTTCCCTTGTTTGTTGTTGGGTTTTTTTTGTGAATTTTGCTTTTTGTTTTGTTGCTTATTTTTATTATTTTGTTGGTTCTGTTTTTTTTGTTTCTTCTGCTTTTTTTGTTGTTTTTTCTTTTGATCTTTTTTGTTCTGCTTTTTTTGCTTCTGTTGTTGTTTCTTTTTCTTTTTTTGCTCCTGTTTTTTCTTCATCTTTCTGGCGAGCTCGAGATTGAAACGGGTGTCGGGATCATCGTGGATTTTGAGTGCCGCTTCATAGGCGGTAACAGCATGGTCGTATTGTTTCTTTTTGAAATAGACGTTGCCAATGTTGTGGAGCCGTTTTTCTTCATCAATACTCCCCCCTTTTGCCCGCTTGTAGCTGCGAAGCGCTTCATCCAGTCTACCTGCTTTGTAGTAAGCGTCTCCGAGATCAAAATTACGCTCCGGAGATGGGGTTTTGAGGCGATTCAGGGCGCGGATGGTGCGGTTGTAGTCTTTGGCTTGGTAGGCTTGTTGGGCGGTTTTGATAGTTTTAAAGTCAGTGAGACCGGCACAAGCGGGTAGCGGGTAGAGAGTAGCGAGTAGAAGAGGTATCAGAAACTTTGTTTGTAAAATTCTCATCATATATGGCTCCCAAATGAAAATGCGCTTCAGTATATTTATCATGATTTCTACCCTCTACCTTCTACCCGCTACACTCTGCCCACCAACAGTGGGCAACGACATCAGTCCCAACAATAAAAGCAGCGTTGCCGCCGCGAGAAGGTAGATGAAAAATTCTGTGCGTTTCTTGATCGTAACTTCTCCTTGTTTTTGGCTGTTGAATGCACGATGGATGGTCGCTGCAAGTGCCTGCATATCAGCCTTGCCGTTGGCGGCGATGATCCCTTTTCCTCCGGTGGATCGGGCGAGGGTCAGGAGAGTGTCGTTGCGCTGAGTGATGGCGATGGTACCTTGTTTGGTGTGGATGGGACGGTTGTCCGCACCGAGAACCGGTGCGCCCTTTTGTGTACCGACAAGGACAGCGTAGAGGGTAATGTTGGCATCCTTGAGGCTCTGCTCAAACCCTTTGAGCGCCCCGGAATCTCCTCCGTCGGTAAAGACGATGAGGATTTTGGGGTGTTTGTTTTTCAGAAAGGTTGCTGCCAGATCGCCCAGGGCGGCAAAATCGGTTGAGGCGAGATTGATATAGCTCTCATCGACCCCATCAAGAAGCTGTTCGAGTGTGGCTTTGTCCGTCGTAAACGGAGCCAGCATAAATGCCGCATGGGCAAATGCAGATAGAGAGAGTGCGTCTTCGGGCATCGCTTCGAGGAGTTGGCGGATTTTATGTTTGGCAAATTGGAGACGATTGGGATAGACGTCCCTGGAACGCATCGATCCGGAAATATCCAGAGCTACCATGGCATCGAGTCCTTTGAGGTTGACGGTGTGTTCACCGTGTTCGATAACCGGACGGCCGAGCGCAAAAATCATAAGCAAAACCGAGAGGAGCAGCATTGTGTTACGTGCACGCAGCGGAAGGACATCTCCTTCGACACGAAGACGCCTGAGAGCTTCGGAACTGAAAATGCGTGCAGCCCCTTCTCGATTGGTCAGTACCAATGCCGCGAAAATTACAAACGGGATCAGCATCAGACCCATCAGGTACGGATGGATGAAACTCATGTTTCCACTCCTTTGGTGGTACGCAGATAGATAAAACCAAGCAGGCTCAGAATTGCTGCCAATAAAGGATAAAGATAGTAATAGTCATACTGAACCACTTTTTTGTTCTTGATCTTGCTGGTTTCCATTGCATCGATCTGAGCGTAGATTTTTTGCAGTGTCCGGCGATCGGAGGCGGCAAAAAATTTCCCTTTGCCTGCCCGGGCGAGTATCCGGAGATAGGGAGCGTTAAAGTCCCGCAGAGAGCCGATACCAATGGTATAAAGGCGGACAGAACTTTCGCGAATCATCTTGAGGACACTGTCGGCATCGATACGGCTGGCGGTGTCATCACCATCGGTCAGCAGAATCGCGACTTTGGTTTTGGCATCACTTTTGGTGAGGACGTTGTAGGTTTGGACCAGGGCATCATTGATGGCGGTCTTTTGTCCGGCCAGCCCGAGACGCTGCATGGTTATGACATTTTGCAAAAAAGCATGCTCAAACGTCAACGGCGAAGCAACAAATGCTGCATCGGCAAAATTGATCAGACCCAAACGGTCGTTTTTACGATGCCGGACAAAGTCAGAAACCACCTCTTTGACGACGTCAAATTTGCTTTTAAACGGGTTATTAGGATCAAAGCCGTATTGGCGCATGGAGCCACTCGAATCGATGACCAGCATGATATCGCGCCCACGTTTTTTGGTATCTTTGTACTCCTGGGTCAAAACAGGAGAGGCCAGAGCAAACAGCAAAGAGACGATCCCAAACCATTTGAGGAAATCGAGCAGGCGGCTTCGGGTACTACCGTGTCCGAGCAGCGCACGCAGATGGGGAAAATAAATCGCCTCGGTGCGAGCCGGGCACCAGCGGGCACAGACCCAAAACAGAACAATGAGCGCCAGAGCATAAGGGTACTGGAGACTAAAGTGACTCATCGCACGCCTTTACGAAGAGGTCAAATTGCGCCCGGGCATCCGGGGCGAGTTCGGAGACCTCTTTTCGGTATTTATAGGGCTCAAGCGCTTCAACCATCTGGGCATAGAGTTCGCGGGGGCGGTGCTCATCTCCCAGAAGCAGGCGTCCCAGTCGGGTCGCTTCGTAGGCGCCGTGTTTGGGGTCGCTCCAGTCGATTTGCTTGAGCGCCTCCAGCCAGGCTTTGCGCCGGTTGGTGCGGCGCAGACCAAAGAGAAGCTTGATGAGATAGAACAGGGCAACGGTGAGGACAATGACACTGAGGAACACCAGACCCCAATAGAGATAGAAGCTGATGTCGTGGATCTCCACGGGGGGTTTGATGTCCCGCAGTTGCCGGGCGAGTGTCTGTTGTGCCGGCATCATCGCATCCTTTTGAGGAGATGAACTGCCGGGTCTTCGTCGGTGAAAAGTTTGGCATAGCGGATGCCGTTTTGTCGAAACTGACGATAAAGAGACCGGTCATTGGCTTTCAACGCAGATCGGTAGTGCGCAAGGGCACTTGCGCCGATCTCTCCCTCGTAGCTTCCCCGCCCTTCAGTGTCAACGAGACGAAGATATCCCAGTTCGCGTGGATCCTCTTCGAAGCGATCCCGGACGATGACAGCAAACACATCGTGCTTTCTGGCCAGCAGACGCAGATCGACCTCCCCGACAAAATCGGAGATGAGAAACAGGAGCGATTTTTTGCGCAGCCGCTGAAATGTTGTCGCAGTCCATCCGGCAAAATCGCTTGTCAGACCGAGGGGTTCAAATGCAAGTACACGTTCCGTTTCGGTGGTGACTGCATGCATTTTTTTGGATGGCTTGCTGTGATGGCGGAGGGTGTCGGCGTACATCAAATGGGTAAAAATATCCGAATTTTTCACGGCAGAGAATCCCAGCATGGCTACCAGTTGGGCGATGTACTCACTTTTGGGGCAGCAGGTGCCGAAGTAGGTTGATCCGCCAAGCATCGTCGAAACGGCGACATTGAGCTGGCGTTCCTCCCGATAGACTTTGACAAACGGTTTGCCGAGTTTGGCGGTAGTTTTCCAGTCGATCTTGCGGATATCGTCGCCGTAGATGTATTCCCGCAACTCGGCAAACTCGAATCCCTCACCGTGAAAGAGCGACGCATTGTTGCCGAGCATATCCCCGAAAACCTGCTTTTTGGTTTTGAGGAGGATCTTTTTGGCTTTGATCTTCTTGTCAGCAGGTAGCAGGTAGCGGGTAGCGGGTAGATCGGTGTTCATTGATTCCCCTTTCTTTGCAGATATTTTTTGTACCCTTTGATCATTTTGAGTATTTCATTGGCCTCTTTGACCCATTGCATTCCGGTATTTTTTTCGATAAATCCCGCTTCGATTCCAATATAAAGCTGTGTGATGAGCTCGGCAACCGATCCCTTGGAAATTTCCATATATCTGAGATTTTCGGCGAGAGAATCTTTTTCGAGTCCTTCGGCGATATTACTGCCAATCGAAAGAGCACTGCGCGTGATCTGATCCTTGAATCCAAATTCACGGCTTCCGTCAAAGTGCCGATACAAATCGACACTCAAACGACATGCCCGTTTCCATACATCCAAATTTTCACATTTCATATCTCTACCCGCTACCCGCTACTTTCTACCCTCTTACCTTACGGAATCGGCACCGCCCGCAACACCTTCTCGATGACATCATCCTGATCGATCCCCTCCGCCTGGGCTTCGTAGCTCATGATGATGCGGTGACGGAGCACCTCTCTGGCAATGTAGGCGATCTCGATGGGGGAGACGTAGTCCTGTCCTTTGAGGTAGGCAATGGCGCGGCTGGCCTTGTACATGTCGATACTGCCCCGAGGGCTGGCACCGTATTCGATGTAGTCAGCGATGTCGCCGATACCGTATTTCTCGGGTTCGCGGGTAGCGAAGACGAGTTCGACGATGTACCGCTCGATCTCCTCGTCCATATGCACCTCCATCGCCTCTTTGCGCAGGCGGTCAAGATCCTCCACGGTGGCGACCTGCTCGATCTGGCCGAAGCTGTTATTGGCGACACGCCGGGCGATCTCAAGCTCTTCGTCGCGGGTATTGTACCCCACGACGATCTTCATCATGAAACGGTCAAGCTGCGCTTCGGGGAGTTCGTACGCCCCCTCCTGCTCGACGGGGTTCTGGGTTGCCATGACGAGAAACGGCAGAGAGATTTTGAACGTCTCGTCCCCGATGGTTACCTGACGCTCCTGCATCACTTCGAGCAGAGCCGACTGGACTTTGGCCGGGGCGCGGTTAATCTCATCGGCAAGCAAAAGGTTGGTAAAGATCGGGCCGTGCTTGATCTTGAAGCTGTTGTTGCTCGGATCGTAAATCTCGGTTCCGATGATGTCGGAGGGGAGCAGGTCGGGAGTGAACTGTACCCGCTTGAATTCCAGTCCGAGGGTTCTGGCCAGGGCATTGACCGCCGTGGTCTTGGCCAGTCCGGGAACCCCCTCAAGGAGGATATGCCCCCGGGTGAGCAATCCGGTGAGGAGTCCTTCGACCATCTTCTCCTGTCCGACGAGGACTTTGCTGATCTCTTGTTTGATATTCTGGATCGTCTTCACGATACACGCTCCTGTGGTGATTGAATGGTCGAAGTGTAACGGGTGGAGGTTAATTGAAGTTAAATATGGTATGATATACATATCCAATCCACATAGGAGATGCACATGTCTGCTATCTATAATGAAAGTGCCCCCAAAAAAGCAACCAATGTCACGATCAATTCGGACTTGCTCCAAAAAGCCAAAGCCTATAAAATCAATATCTCCAGAAACTTCGAAGCTTATCTGGCTGAAGTCGTTCGCAAGAGAGAAGAGCAGCAATGGCTCGAAACAAACAGGGAAGTGATCGATAAGCAGAATGAGCGGATAGAAAAATATGGAAGTTTTTCTGATGGGATCAGGAGATTTTGATGGCGCAGTTTGATCTGTATCACAATCGCGGAGACAACAGCGAGTTGTTTCCTTATCTTCTGGATATCACCCATGAAATCAACTCACTTTCCCAGCTCAGAGTGGTCATCCCTCTGTGCAGTGACGGCCATCACGTCACCCATCTGAATCCCGTTTTTGACGTGGCCGGGCAGGAGCTGTATCTCTCCACGATGGACATCGCCGGTGTTCCGGCTGCAATGCTGGGCGATGTTGTGGGCAGCCTGGCAGAGAGCCGTACAGAGATTGTGGATGCTCTGGATTTTTTGGTGAATGGGTTTTGATGAGGGTGTTACGTCTTTAAAAAGAAAAACTACATTAGCAAAAATCTCAAATTCTAATGTGAATGTTAGATACTGAGGCTCACCACGCAGTCAGGCAAAATATCCGGCTTGGCAATCGTGATGTGGAGAGTCTCGATGGCAGGGAAGGCAGCTGTGAGGGTAGTGCGCAGTCCTTCGAGGGCTTCTTCGAGGAGTTCGTATTTCTGCTGGATAATGTGGATTTTGATCACCTCGACCATCTCGGCGTAGTCGAGATATTTTCCGGGTTGATAATCGTATGTGGCGGTTAGATCGATGCGGACGCGTTGGGGGCGGTCACGTTCGAAATCGAGCAGGCCGATGATGGCGTCAAATTCGAGGTGTTCGATCCGGAGGATCATGCGACGGCGGCCTCTTCGCCCCGGATAAGGCGGAGGATGTTGGGGAGGTGTTTGTAGAGAATGGTTGCAGCAATGATCCACAGAGGCGAGAAGGTGTTCAGTCCGGGGAGGCCGTGGGGGTAGAGAAGATATGCTGCTGCCATCATGGCAATAATGGCAACAATAGCAGAAAGAGAGGAGATTTTGAGCCCCCTGGCGATGCCGATCCAGACAAGCAGGGCGATCAATGCCAGCGGCCAGACGAGTACGGCGATCACTCCGACACCGGTAGCGACCCCCTTGCCTCCTTCAAATCCCAGAAAAGCGGAGAAGCAGTGTCCAAGAACTGATAGAACGGCTACCGTCCATAGCACCGCAATATCCGCACCCATCCATTTGGCGATGAGAACCATGAGCACACCTTTGAGCATATCCAGCAGCAGGGTAGCGGCACCCAGTTTTCTGGCGAGGATGGGGTCACGCTCTTTGAGGACGCGCAGGACATTGGTGGCGCCGATGTTGCCGCTGCCCTCTTCTTTGATATTGACACCGCCGAATTGTTTGGCCAGCAGATAGCCGAACGGAATACCGGCGATGAGATACGTGGCGATGTAGAGGTAAAGATTTTGCATGATGGTTTGTATCCTTGGTTTTCTATTGTAAGATAAATTGAATCATTCCAATCAAGCAACCGGTTTCATGTGATAGCTCTGGCAGTCGCAAATGTGAGAAGCGTCAACAAAAGACAACTGCTTGTCTTTTGTAGCTTCGGAACCGAAACGATCAGAGCGGAGCGAAGCCGTGGAGGCTAAACCCCTTCGGGGCTGAATGCTCCTTTGTCGCCATCACATGAAACCTCATATTGGCTGTTAATCATGGGGGTTTTCATGAAGCAATTTTACCAAGATAATGTTAATTCGGTATAATGGCGTGAAATTATACACAATGAGGACAGCTTATGAACATCGACTATCGTGCCGAGATTGAACGGCTCAAGAACAAACTGGACGTCACCGTCGTCGCCCATTTTTACCAGCGGGATGAGGTGTTTGAGATGGCCGATATCACCGGAGACAGCCTCGAACTGGCACGCAAGGTTAAGGCCGATGAGAGTGAGTGGACGGTTTTTTGCGGGGTAGGATTCATGGGGCAGAGCGTCAAAGTAATCGCCCCCGAAAAACGGGTGCTCATGC
The DNA here is from genome assembly GCA_027031505.1 of Campylobacteraceae bacterium. Lineage (GTDB taxonomy): Bacteria > Campylobacterota > Campylobacteria > Campylobacterales > Sulfurovaceae > S017-3. Next base: position 11,232 of record JALVQH010000224.1, read on the forward strand.
CCAAGATCGCCTGCTGCGCCATGGCACGGATGATCGATGCGAGCTACTACGACGACAGCGTGGCGTATATGGAGAAGCACGGCATCGCCAGAGAAGATATTCTCCCCATCACCTACATCAACTCCGATGCTACCGTCAAAGCCAAAGTGGGGGAGATGGGCGGCCTGGTCTGCACCAGCTCCAACGCGTATAAAATCATCGAAAAAGGGCTTGAGAGCGGCAAAAAAATTCTCTTTGTTCCCGATCGATGCCTCGGGCAAAACTTTGCCATCCAGATGGGACTCAAAAGCTGCGTCATCGGCGAAGGGGAGTGCGATCCCAACGACGCGGATATCATCTGCTACAACGGCTTCTGCTCCGTGCATCAGCTTTTCACGCCGGATGATGTCCATTTTTATCGCCGTAAATACCCGGACATCAAAATCGCCGTCCACCCCGAGTGCGATCCAAGTGTGACGGCTCTGGCCGATTTTGTCGGCTCAACCTCCCAGCTGATTCGTTATGTAGAGGCACTCGATCCGGAACAGAAAGTTGCCGTAGGCACTGAGTACAACCTCGTCAACCGCCTGCGGACAAAAAACACCTACGTCCTCTCAGCCACCAAACCCGAATGTCCCACGATGAATGAGACGACCCTCAAAGACCTCTACCTGACCCTCAAGTCGATCGAAGACGGCAACCCGATCAATGAGATCGAGGTGGATGAGCATACGGTCAAGTATGCCCATCTGGCGCTGGAGCGGATGCTGGAGATTAAGTAGTGAGGAACTAGGAGTGAGGAGTGAGGAATCTTGGGTATGCTTTTCTATCGAAAAGCTTTTATTTATGGGATTTTAAACGTAACGCGTAACACGTAGAACGTAATACGCGAAAAGGAACAACCAAATGCTCAAACACGAATTCATCGAAGCGATGCTCCGGGAGGATGTGGGGCGGGGGGATCTGTATGCGCGGATCGAGCCGGCCAGGCCGATTCGTGCCTGTATCCTTGCCAAAAGTGACGGGGTGTTTGCCGGGGCGGAGTATATTGATGTGGCAGCCAGGATGTACGATCTGACTCTGCGGTGGATGATACAGGATGGTGTTTCGTTTTCTGTGGGGGATCGGCTGCTGGAGATCGAGGGGGATTCTCAT
>JALVQH010000225.1 GCA_027031505.1 Campylobacteraceae bacterium
ATTCTGGCGGGGACGGTACAATGAAAGCACGACAGACCAAAAGCCAAAAATTCACCCAATTTTTCATTTTTCATTTTTCACTTTTCATCCCCGACCCAATAACCAATACACCAATACACCAATACACGGTGCGCAATTGCGCACCTTTCTCTACCCGCTACCCGCTACCCATTACCCTCTGCACCCAAAGGGTGCTCCCATGAACCACCCGCTCAAATCCGCCGCCTTCCTCGCCGATCCCGCCCACAGCCGCTGGCACGATCAGGCACTCTGGTTTGTGCGCCAGAAGCGGGACACGGCCGCCAGACAGATCGATGAGTGGGAACACCTCCGCACCTTCGCCTCGCAGATCAAAGCCCACACCATGGCACATCTGGCCGACTATCTCGAAACCTTCGAGCGCAACGCCCGACGCAACGGCATCCAGGTTCACTGGGCAGCCGATGCACAGGAGCACAACCGGATCGTCCACGAAATCCTCTCTAAAAAACAGGTCAAAAAGGTGGTCAAATCCAAATCGATGCTCACCGAAGAGTGCAGCCTCAATCCCTATCTGGCTGAGCACGGTATCGAGGTGATCGATACCGATCTGGGGGAGCGGATCGTCCAGCTGCGCCACGAGCCCCCCAGCCACATCGTCCTGCCGGCGATTCACCTGAAAAAAGAGGAAGTGGGAACACTCTTTGAACAGGAGATGGGCACCGAGCCGGGCAACAGCGATCCGCACTACCTCACCCACGCCGCCCGCAAGCACCTCCGCCGCCATTTCCTCAGTGCCGACGCCGCGATCACAGGGGTCAATTTCGCCGTCGCCGAGGAGGGAATGTTTGTCGTCTGCACCAACGAGGGGAACGCCGATCTGGGAACCGCCATCACCGACCTGCACATCGCCAGCATGGGGATCGAGAAACTCATTCCTTCCATAGAGCACCTCGGCGTCTTTACCCGCCTGCTGGCACGCAGCGCCACCGGACAGCCGGTGACCACCTACACCAGCCATTTCTGCCGTCCCAAACCCGGCGGAGAACTCCACATCGTCATCGTGGACAACGGCCGCAGCAATTTACTCGGAAATCCTGACTATGCCGAGGCGCTCCACTGCATCCGGTGCGGTGCCTGCATGAACACCTGCCCCACGTATCGGCGCAGCGGCGGACACAGCTACGACTACGTCATCCCCGGCCCCATCGGATCGACGCTGGGAGCCTCCCGTGATCTGAAACAGCACGGCGATCTGACCTACAACTGCACGCTGTGTGGCAGCTGCACCGCCATCTGCCCCGCCCGGATCGACCTCCACCGCCAACTTTACGCCTGGCGCAAAGTATACGTCGAGCAGGGTCACATGCCTGATCGCAAACGCAGACTCTATCGCGCCGGAGCCTGGATCCTCGCCTCCCCGACCCGCGCCCGCCTCTTCTTCGGCCTCGCCAAATGGGCCACCCGCCTGCTTCCTCGCCGGGTTCTCTACGGCCGCTTCAATGTCTGGGGACGCGGCCGGGAACTGCCCGAGTTTGCCCCCAAAAGCTTCGCTGAGATATACAAGGAGCACAAAAAGGAGCCGATAGCGATGCGTCAAACCACTAAAGCGGGACTAAAGTCCCGACCCCAGAGTTTGCAAAAGGAGTAGACAATGAGCCGTGATGCGATCCTCTCCACCATTCGCCGCCGTACCAAAGCTGGGGCAAACGCCCCTCTCCCAGACCTAAGCGACCTCACTCCGCCTTTTGCTCCAACCGAGGCCGATCAGGAAGCCTTCTGCCATATGCTGGAGAGTGTCGGAGGCGGCTGCATCGATTTTCCAGTGGATCAGACACCCACCCCCGAAATCCTCGCCCCCCACTTCGACGGCCACACTCCCACGATCCTCCGCGCGCATTTTGCCGTCCTCGAAAACGGAGCCTGCTGGATCGCCCACACCCCTGAGGATGACCGTACCCGCTACACCCTGCCTACCCACATCGCCATCCTACTGCCGCGCACGGCTCTCGTCCCTACCATGCACCACGCCTATGCGCGCATCCGGGAACTCGGTATCGACGACTTCGGCCTCTTCCTCTCCGGCTCTTCCAAAACCGCCGATATTGAGCAGGCGTTGGTACTTGGAGCGCAGGGGGCGATGGTGACGAAGGTGGTTTGGGTGTGAGAGGAAGGTATGAGATCCCTGGAGATTCAACGGAGTGTGCCATATGTTTTGACTGTTGGGGTGGAACCGGATCCCCACTTCCTGAGTGGATGACCAGTCTTTTTTGTCCGGCTGAAGAGGCGGGGCAATAGATTTGGCATCTATCGTATTTACCCAGTGGCAGTTGAGATTGCGTTGAGATTGGCCAGATATAATCGGGTATAATCTCCCCATGAGGCCTACGATGAATACGATCAAAAAACGGATTTTCCTTCTCGAAGACGATCTTCAGCTTCATGCTACCGTCAAGCAGTTCCTTGAAATGCGGGGCTACGAGGTGATCGGAGCGTTTGATGCCTATGAGGCGCAGGATCGGCTCTATGAGATGCCGGTGGATCTGATGCTGCTCGATGTCAAAGTGCCGCATCAGAGCGGATTTGATCTCCTCGAGCAGCTGCGTGCCGGGGGGAACGATACACCGGCGATCTTCGTCACGTCTCTGAGTGGGGTGGACGATGTGGAGCGGGGGTTCATGCATGGGGGTGATGACTATATCCGCAAACCTTTTGCCCTCAAGGAGCTGGCCGTCCGGATCGAGTCGCTCCTCAAGCGCAGTTACGGCAGCCGGGAAGCGGCGGTGGATTTGGGGGGTGGATTGGTTTTTGACCTCGATCAGTCCCTCCTGCTTCGCGACGGGCGTGCCGTCCCCCTCAAAACCAAAGAGCTCAAACTCCTCTCCCTCTTCCTCCGGCATCCTGATGAATTGCTGGAGTATGAGCGGATTTATACGGCGCTCTGGAGCTATGAGGAGGAGCCCAATCCGGCTTCATTGCGTACCTATGTCGGCACGCTGCGCCAGGAGTTGGGCAAGGAGCGGATCGAGACGATCAAAAACACGGGGTACCGGTTTGTCCGAGAGTGAAAAGCGCAGTCTGATCCGCTTCCTCGTGATCTACCTTGTCTCGACGTTTGTGCTGTTTGCGCTGGTGTCGTGGATCTTTTATCATGCGACCGAACGCAACATCCATCAGCAGCAGGAGCGCGTCCTTGAGCGTGAGGTCACCCATATCCTGGCACGCCTGCGTACGCTGCATGTCTCGGATGCTCCGACACTGCTGTACCCCAAAAACACCGGTATCTCTTCGGCGATTTTTGATGTGGATCGTCATTATATCTTCGGCAATTTCCCCAATCCCCCCTCTCTCGATGAGCCCGAAGATCCAGATGTGCTGCGTCGGATCGTTCCGGTCGATCCCCATTATCTCGGGGCGGCGTATCTGATGGCAAGCCGCCCGTTTGACGATGCGCCGATGTGTGCGCTGCGGCGCAATATTCTTTTGTATATGCTTCTTGGGGGGCTGTTTTTCGGTGTGCTGGGGTATTTCCTCGGGCGGCTCTTTATCGCCCCGATGCGCGAATCGGTGGAGCAGAAAAACCGCTTCATCGAGGATGCGACTCATGAGCTCAACACCCCCATCAGCACGATCCTCACCAACATCGAGATGATTGAAGCGCTGGGCAAAGGGCAGGATGTCCGTGAGGAACTGGGGCGCATCGAGATCGCTTCACGGACGCTCAGCCGTATCTACGATGATCTGACGTTCCTGAGTCTCGATCATCCGTACCATCGGCAGATCGCCCTGCTGGATCTTAGCGATCTAGTGCAGGAGCGGCTGGAGTATTTCTCCGCCGTCAGTCAGGCCAAAGGGGTGCGGGTAATATCCAACATTACGCCGCACGTGCGCCTCTCAATGGACGTGGACGATGCGATGCGCCTCATGGACAACCTCCTCTCAAACGCCATCAAATACAACCGAAACGGCGGCACGATCCATGTCGAGCTGACGCAAAAGCACCTGCAGATCACCGACACGGGGATCGGCATCCCCCTGGAGAAGATCGCTACCCTTCACGAGCGATTTCGCCGCGCCAACACGAGCGAAGGGGGCTTCGGTATCGGACTCAATATCGTCCATCAGGTAGTGCAGTTTTACGGGTTTGATTTTGTGATCGACTCGGAGGTGGGGGAGGGGACGACAGTGAAGGTTGTTTTTAGTGAAAAGTAGGGTGCGCAATTGCGCAC
>JALVQH010000226.1 GCA_027031505.1 Campylobacteraceae bacterium
CTTTGTCCATAATAGTTATCATCGTCTCTCCTTATTTCGCCGGCTGAAAAGCAAACTTGGCGTTGGCCGTACTTTGAGGCTTGACATTCGTCAAGCTTCCAACGATGGGTGCCGGGTCATAATAGTTAGTCGCCTGCTGCTTCTGGACAGAAATGTCCCACATGGTCAAGCCAACCAGAATACTCAACAAGAGCACCGTAGCGATCAACATACCGGTAATGCCGCTGAGCGTAAACAGCCCGCGATTGGTGTTTTCTGTAACTGCCATCATAGCTCCTTATTGTTTGAGTGAGTTGACATAGACGTCAAGCGCTTTCTGTTGAACCGGCGTAAAACGGTTGACAAACGAAGGCATCATACCGATCGATCCGGTTTTGCCTTTGGTCAGAACCGCTTTGACATCGTACCCTTTCAGGCTGGGAGCGACGTTGGGTTTTCCCTCTCCGGTTTTGCCGTGGCAGCCGGCACAGACGCTGAACTCAGCCGGAGCTTTACCCTTGCATCCGCCGGCAACATATTCGGCCGCCTTCTCAGCTGCCGCACCGCTTGCCATGCCCGGAGGCATACCAGGGAAGGCACCGAGGGCATTCTGACCGTTTTTGATGATGTTCAGGACGCGTGCCTTGGTGCGACCTTTGGTGAAGTCTTCGGCTTTGCCGGAGAGGCCGTCACCGGTCTCTCCGTGACAGGGGGCACACTGGACGAGGAAGATCGACTCACCCATCTCTTTGAGGGTACTTTCGGAAGGATTATTCCATTTCTCCTGGAATTTCTTTTGATATGCCTGTACCTCGTCGTTGTATTGACCGATCTGGCTGAAGGCATTGAGCGGGTATCCCATAAAGAAGTACCACAGACCCCAGATCATCACACCAAGGTACGAATAGGCCCAACCGGCCGGCAATTCGTTTTTGTACTCACCGATGCCGTCCCAGTTCTCTTCGGCCAATTCACCCGAAGCCGTATCGGTTTTCATCTGCCCCATGTATTTGGCTGCAACACCGAAGGACAACCCGGCAATCGCCAGAGCCCCCAGGATCGTAATCCAGTTGATCGGATCATTCAGATCGATATGCATCTGCTTTACTACCACAATGGTTGCAATCATCAGTACGACAGCAAATGCAAGTCCTTTCATGACAAAAGCATTCATTCATCTACTCCTTGTTTTTATTCGCAGGGTCAGAAACCGTCTCGACGGGGGTAGAATCGATCTCGTCATCGATCGCAATCCTCCCGTACTTTTCGTAATCCTTTTCACCCCGTTTTTCACTGCGATAGAGATAAACGATGTAGCTGTAAAACACCACTACTGTGATACCGCTTCCGATCACATAGAGGTAAATAGACAGCTGATCCATCGACATACTCTACTCCTCTTACTTCAGACGCTCAAGATACGCAGTCAGTGCGACCACTTCGGGGATCTTGCCGGCTTTGACTCTGGCGATCAAGTCTTTGTTCTTCATCTGGGTGGCAATCTTCAGTGCTTCCGGAAGAACTTTGGACTTCAGTACCTTCTCATAGGCAGCTCTACCCGGCTGAATGTCGTCGCCGTAAGGAACCCCGAAGGCTGTTTTGACCGTGACCGCTTCTGCGTAGGCTGTTTCCGTATCCGCAATGTTAGTAAACTGATGCTTGTACGCCGGCATGACCGAACCGGGAACGACTGAAGTAGGCTCCCACATGTGGTTGGCGTGCCAATCGGGTGTCCGATAGTTGCCGACACGGTGCAGATCGGGACCGATACGGCGTGAGCCCCAGAGGAACGGTCGATCATATGCATACTCACCCGAGAGAGAGTACTGACCGTAGCGGTCGGTTTCGGCTTTGAACGGGCGGATCAGCTGCGAATGGCAGGAGAGGCAGTTGTCTTTGATGTAGACATGCCGTCCTGCCAGCTCGAGAACGCTGTAAGGCTTCAAGCCTTTGACAGGCTGAGCCGATTTGTTGAAGTGAGGCAGAATAGTTACTGCACCTGCGAAGGCGATCGTCAAGAAGACGCCAACGGCGAAGAAGAATGGATTTTTTTCCAACCAATGAAACATAACCTACCTCCTTATGCCATAGGTGATCTGAATTGAGGTTCAGTCTCAAGCTTGCGTCCGGCTGTCGCTGTCATGAAGAAGTTCCAGGCAAACATAAGCAAACCGATAAAGTAAAGCGTTCCACCCACAGCACGAATGACCCAGTATGGGTGCAGGACATTGACGGTGTCGATAAAGCTGTACATCAGGTTACCGTACTCATCCACGGCACGCCACATCATCCCCTGGGTGATCCCGGCAATCCACATGGAGGTAAAGTAGAGGACAACCGCTACGGTCTGGATCCAGAACTGAGCCTCAAGAAGGGACTTGCTGTAGATCTCGCGCTTGAAGACGCGGGGAGCCGAGTGCATCAGCGTCGCAAACACCATGAAAGCAACCCAGCCAAGCACCCCATCGTGTACGTGACCGGGGATCCAGTCGGTGAAGTGGGCAATGGCGTTGACCGATTTGACCGCCTGAATCGGTCCTTCGAGGGTGGAGAGCATATAGAAGGTGGAGGCCAGAACCATGAATTTGATCAACGGGTTGTCGGTCAACTGATTCCACTCACCTTTCATGGTCAGCAGCATGTTGATCGCGGAACCCCAGGAAGGCAAGATGAGGACAACTGAGAAGATCGATCCCATGGTCTGTACCCAGTCAGGAACGGTGGACCACAGGAGATGGTGTCCACCGGCCCAGAGGTAGATAAACATCAAGCCCCAGAAAGAAAGGAGAGAGAGCTTGTACGAATAGACAGCCTGCCCGGACTCTTTGGGGAGATAGTAGTAGATCAAAGCAATAATGGGTACGGTAAAGACAAACGCCACGGCGTTGTGTCCCCACCACCACTGCACCATCGCATCGTTGGTACCGGCATACATCGAGACCGAGTGGTACCAGGCACCGAGGCCACCGGAGAGGAGCTGTGTAGGAATCTCCATGTTGTTAAACAGATACAGCATAGCCACCCCGAGGAAGGTTGCGACATAGTACCACATGGAGATATAGAGGGCTTTTTCGCGGCGCATGCCAATCAAACCGAACATGATCATCCCCCAGAGTACCCAGATCACAACGATCAGAATATCCAGCGGCCACTCCATCTGAGCGTACTCTTTGCTGGTCGTGATTCCCATCCCTTCAGAGATGACCAGGCCGCTTGCCGCGATCAGATAGAGGAAAAACTGAAGATACCCCAGGGTCATCAAAAATTTGGACTCGCCTATGGATACCTTGAGTACCCGCTGTGCAGAGTAGTAGAAACCAACGAAGATACCGCTGATCATGAAGCCGTAGACCACCACATTGGTATGGATCGGTCGCAGGCGTGAAAATGTCCCGTACTCACCCAACCAGTAGTTGAGCTGTGGCCACGCCAGTTGCGATGCGATAATCACACCGACCAACATCCCGACAATACCGAAGATGACGGTTGTCCACATGTACAATTTTACGATGGAATAATCGTATTCCATTGCTGCATTGGATTGCATGCAAGCCTCCTAGAAGAATTTGGATTTATGTTACTAGATTGTAACAGTAACACGCCATTATAAATCAACTTGGGTATGGGAAAGCTTATGTCTTGTAGAAATATCTGAAATATATTCTTAAGGTGCGCGTAAGGTATGTGCGCTGTTGCGCACGGTGTATTGGTATATTAGTTATTAGTATATTGGTGTATTGGTCATTTGTAATTGGTGATTGGTGATTTGTGAAAAGGGGCTGGGGCTTCAGTCCCACAAAACGCGACTGAAGTTGCGTCTCCTGTAAAAGCGTTGCACCGCAACGCATACCAAAATTCTTAATTCCTCACTCCTGATTCCTCATTAAAATTCACGCTTTCCCTTTCGCGCTCTGAATCGAATGGATATACTGATAATCGATCACGATGTTGGGCTCAGCGGGGAGGTGGCGACTCAGACGCTCAAGGGTGCCTTCGAAATCGTTGAAGAGGTAGTTGGCCATCGAGCCGGGGACTGGGTTGATCTCGTTGAGATAAACCGTACCGTCCTTGACAAAAAAGTCACAGCGGATGAGGCTCCCCTGAAACAGAGGATCATAAATCCGCTTGAACGTCTCCTGAATGGTACTCTCAAGTGTTTCGTCAATCTCGGCAGCAAGCACCTGAGAATCACGGGAGAAA
>JALVQH010000227.1 GCA_027031505.1 Campylobacteraceae bacterium
ATATATAACATCTGCAAAAGCACTGGTACTTAGCAAAGAAGTACCATAAAATAGGAGATAAATGGTCGGGGTGACAGGAGTCGAACCTGCGACCTCATCGTCCCGAACGATGCGCGCTACCAGACTGCGCTACACCCCGATTTGAGGAGAGTAATTGTACTCTTTTTTCTTAAAAAAACGGCTAAACTTTGTGATTGGTAATTCGTGATTCGTAATTGGTTGCAGGAATCAATCGAAGCGTTGCAAAGCAACGCCCACCAAAATTCCTGATTCCTCACTCCTGATTCCCCTGCATATACGATTTCAAAACTTCGGGGATTGTAATCGTCCCATCCTCATTCTGATAATTCTCCATGATCGCAATCAGCGTACGGCCTACAGCAAGTGCCGATCCGTTGAGTGTGTGGACAAGACGGTTTTTCTTGCCGTCTTTGAATCGGATCCTGGCACGTCTGGCCTGAAAATCGCGGGTATTGGAGACCGATGAGATCTCCCGGTACCTGTTTTGACCCGGCAACCACACTTCCAGATCGATCGTCCGGGCAGCCGAGAAGCCGAGATCCCCGCCGCAGAGCTCGACGAGGCGATGGGGAAGCCCCAGCTCGGTGAGGAGATCGGATGCCTGCTGCACCATCGTCTCAAACACCGCGTCGCTCCTCTCCGGATGGGCGATGGCGACCATCTCCACTTTGTCGAACTGATGCTGGCGGATCATACCCCGGGTATCCCGCCCGGCGGAACCGGCCTCTCTGCGGAAGCACGGGGTGTAGGCTGTCATCAGTACCGGCAGTTGATCCTCAGGGAGAATCTCGTCATGATACATGTTGGTCAGCGGCACCTCAGCGGTGGGGATCAGATAGAGATCTTCATCCTCGATCTTAAACAAATCATCGGCAAACTTCGGCAGTTGCCCGGTCCCCTGAAGCATCGTACTGTTGGCCATGAAGGGGACATAGAACTCCTCGAAGCCCTTATCGCGGTTGCGATCAAGGAAGAAATTGATCAGCGCCCGCTCCAAACGTGCCGCCTCACCCCGCAGGACGGAAAAGCGACTCTTGGCCAGCTTGACCCCCCGCTCGAAATCGATCCAGCCGTTACGCTCCGCTAAAGCCCAGTGCTCCAGCGGTTCAAAACCAAACACGCGTGGCTCCAGAACTTTGCGGATCTCGACATTGTCTGCCTCATCGGCACCCTGGGGAACAGTATCGTCCGGGAGATTCGGAATCGTCAGCGCCAGATCACTCAACGCCGCTTCAGCCGCACGTGCTGCCTCCTGAAGCGGTACAATGGCAGCTTTGTTGGCATCCACTCTCGCTTTGAGTTCCCCGATATCTTTCCCTTCACGTTTGTATTGCCCGAAGAGTCTGGACATACTGTTCTGTTCCGCTTTGGCTGCCTCGAGAGCGGCATTGGCCTCTTTGAGTGCCGCAAACCGCTCCCGCAGCTGGCTCAAAATCGCCGGATCGACTCCCTTTTTCAGGAGCTGCGCACTGGCCTCGTTGAAATGGTTCTGGATGTATTTGAGATCGATCATATGGAGTGCCCTATCGTGAATTGATAGGGCAATTATAGTGGAAGATCAGGTAAAGACGGATTAAATCCGGACAAATTAATACTTATAGTTGATGCCCAGTTTTACATTACTGACATAGTTGAATGCCTCTGCACTCGAAAGCGTATATTGGTACATAACATCTACATCAATATTTTCTGAGACGTCGAAGATAATACCAGTTTCGCCGCCATAGGTAAAGCCACTCTCACTGATATTGCCTTTGGCCTCATAATTACCGTATCCACCGTTAAGCCCCAGAAACGGTTTGATCCCTATCTCTGTATAGCCATCCATGAAATGGAGCAGATAATCTGCATGAATCTGTCCGAGGAAATACGCCGCTTCCTCATTGATAAACCGATCGAAGGTTACCATACTCCGCCATTCGCTGTTTTGGGCGCCGAGACGAAGACCGTACGAAAGCCCGGCGGTTGAGAAGTTATTATCTACAGAAGCGCTTGCACTGCTTTTGTGGCTGCCCCCTACCCAGGAGTATCCCCCGTAAACACCTATGAACACTTTACTTGGATTAGCCTCCATGTTAACGTCACCGGCAAACAAACCTGTTGCACCTAAAGTCAGAACAGAAAGAAGAAGGAACTTTTTCCACATCTTTTACTCCTTTTTTATTAATGAATATGGAATAGTAACATTTTTTATATTAAATAATCTTAAAACAGGAATTTCTATGAAAAAAGATCTGCAGAAGCTCTCCGTATTGATCGTAAATCATTATGAATTCGAAGTAATTTATATGAGAAGAACGAAGAAGATGTGCAAACAGTACAGAAAAGATTGTACATTACAATATGGTAGCAGAGGGGGAACTCGAATCCCCGACCTCCGGCTTATGAGACCAGCGCTCTAACCAGCTGAGCTACCCTGCCACGTAAACATCACCGCACCGGGTGTATACCCAAATGTTTGATGCTGCAATTTCGTTCATAATCAAGGCAGATTTTTGAAGGACTCGCCGTAGCGAATTCGAAAAAATCTAACGCAGAGTATGGGCGAAAGTGCTGCACCTTTCGGGGAGAGCGATACGAGACGACCTGCACGCAAAAAAATCTTTGAATTGACCACAGCCAGTCCTGCAGATTTTTTCACGCACATCTCGTCTCGTCTCACTCTCTCAAACGTTTGGGTATACACCCGGTGCGGTGATAAGAATCGGCATTTTACCAAAGATCCCCTTTGATGTCAATAGCTGTATGACATTTTTTACTGTTCTTTTACCAACTCACCATAGTTTAGTCTGTTTCGCTCATTATTTTTTAGAAAAATTCAAAAAAGTATTGACTTTTTTAGAAAAACACACTAAAATTACGCCAAATTTCAGATACAAAGGAGTCAATCATGAATTTTCAACCTCTATCCAACCGCGTCCTGCTCGAGCAGGAAGAGGAGGTCACCACCACCGCCTCCGGGATCATCATCCCCGACAGTGCCAAAGAAAAACCCCTCCAGGGCAAAATCCTTGCCGTCGGTCCTGATGCCGAAGATGAGGGGATCAGCGTCGGTGATACAGCCGTCTTTGCCAAATACAGCGGTACAGAGATCACACTTGATGGCAAGGAGCTGCTGATTCTTGAGAGCAACGAAATCCTCGGATTGTTGAAATAATAAACAGATACACAAAGGAGTAATCAATGGCAAAAGAAGTATTTTTTTCCGATACCGCACGCAATGGACTCTATGCCGGTGTCACGAAACTGGCCGATGCGGTCAAAGTCACCATGGGACCCCGCGGACGCAATGTCCTGATCCAGAAAAGTTTCGGAGCCCCTTCGATCACCAAGGATGGCGTCTCGGTCGCCCGTGAAATCGAGCTCGACGATGCTCTCGAAAATATGGGAGCCCAGCTCGTCAAAGAGGTCGCCAGCAACACCGCCGATGAAGCCGGAGACGGCACTACGACCGCGACCGTGCTGGCACACAGTATTTTCAAAGAGGGTCTGCGCAACGTCACCGCCGGAGCCAACCCCATCGAAGTCAAACGCGGTATGGACAAAGCCAGTGCCGCTATTATTGACGAACTCAAGAAAATCACCGTCGAAGTCAAAGACAAGGAGCAGATCGCTCAGGTAGCCACCATCTCGGCCAACAGCGATGCCAAAATCGGTGAATTGATCGCCGAGGCGATGGAAAAAGTAGGTCAGGACGGCGTCATCACCGTCGAGGAGGCCAAAGGGATCAACGACGAACTCGAAGTGGTCGAGGGGATGCAGTTTGACCGCGGATACCTCTCCCCCTACTTTGTCACCAACAGCAAGAAAATGACCACCGAGATGGAGAATCCGCTGATCCTCATCACCGATGCCAAGATCAGCAGCCTCAAAGACCTGATCCCTCTGCTTGAGCAGACACAGCAAAGCGGCAAACCGCTGCTGATCATCGCCGACGATGTTGAAGGAGAAGCACTGACCACACTGGTGCTCAACCGCCTCAAAGGGATCCTTAATATTGCCGCCGTCAAAGCCCCCGGTTTTGGTGATCGTAAAAAAGAGATGCTCAAAGACATCGCCATCCTTACCGGCGGCACCGTCATCACCGACGAGTTGGGACTCAGCCTTGAGAAAACCACA
>JALVQH010000228.1 GCA_027031505.1 Campylobacteraceae bacterium
GGCGGGGAGATGTGGGGAGAGACGGTTTCCCGGGTTTCGCGGGGTGTTGGCTCTTTGGGGTTCTGGATTCGGGATGAATCAAACGGAAAATTGCTTCGCGCTGGGCTTTGAGGCGGGCTTTGATCCGGCGGGTTCGTTGGCGTTGTTTTCTATCGGCTATCCGGCGGCGTATCCGCTCTTTTTCGGCACGGGTTTGTTTCTGGCGCTCAGAGAGATTGGGCTGGAGGTATTCCTGATCGACAAGGACATCGACAATGGCTTTGAATGTCGGGACAGCCGATTTGGAAGCAAAATATTTCTGGGGTCTGTCTGCACGGATGACAAGAACCCCAATAGTGTAACGGTGCCCCTTGTCATCATTGGCAAAACCATAGAAGCTGCTGTTGTACATCTTGCGGTAGTGACCTCCGATTGCGATGTGTGCCGTTCCGGTTTTGCCGCCAATCTCAAGTCCGGGATACCGGGCTTTGGTTCCGGTGCCGCGTTCGACAACCTCTTTGAGAATCCGGTGAATTTGGTGGGCAGTGTGGGGTGAGACGGCTTGACGGTTACCGTATTTTGGTTTGAAACGGTATTGGGTACCGTTGGCATCTTCTACATAATCAAGAATGCGGGGTGTGGCGGCAACCCCGTCATTGTTGAAAGCGCTGTAAGCTTTGAGGAGCTGGGCAAAAGTGGCAGTCATGCCGTATCCATACGCCTGGTTGGCGCGATGAACTTTGGCTGCGAGCCGTCTGGCGGGTTTGATACGACCGCTCAGTTCACGGGAGAGATCGATGCCGCTGGGTTCCCCCAGACCAAAAGCGCGAAATCCTTCATACATCTCCCGACCGCTCAGGCGCCAGGCAATCTGGGAGATTCCGACATTGGAAGAGCGGACGATGATATCGGTGGCGGTGAGCGATTCGAAGGCTTCGTCATCACTGATGGTGTAATGTTTGCCGATTTTGAGCTTGCCGTTGTGGAGATCAAACCAGGTTTCGGGAGTGACCTTCTGATGGTCGAGTGCTACAGCCAGTGTAAGGGGTTTGATAACCGAACCTGGCTCGTAAGGGTATTCGCTGACGGCAGGATCCAGTCTGACGATGTCATCCTGTGTAATGTGATTCGGATCGTATCGTTCGCTGCTGACGAGGGCAAGAACCCGTCCGGTACGGCTCTCCATGACACCGGCAATGATCTCCTGTGCCTCGGTTTCGTTTTTCATTTTGTCGACAGCGTATTCGATGCGGCGCTGCAGAGAAAGGGGGATATTGAGGTGGAGATCCATTCCGTCGATGCGGGAGATGCTGCGGCTGCTGCCGTTGCGGATGACGACACCGGCCACATCACGAATCCCCTGCACAAAACCGTTGCGGCTGGAGGTAAGGTATGACTGATAGTGGCGCTCGAGCCCCTTGATCCCAGTGACACCGACGTACCTTCCATCGTCGGTATTGTGCACATAGCCAAGAACAGGCTCAAGAACATCGTGCAGGGGAAATTCGCGCTGTTCGCCGCTCTCGATAATGTCGAGACCATAGACAATGTCCATGCCGTGGCGACTGCGAACCGGATGAAAAACTCCAAGCCGACGGAGTGTGTATGCCAGAGATTTAAGGTGGATGGCTGTACCGGCATCGATGGTTTTGGAGAGGGTGACATAGCTGCGCTTCGGATTCCCCTTTTTGTCGAGAAACCGTTGACGGATTTCAGCTTCAGGTATCCTGCTGTAGATATGGAAAAGGCGGACAAACAGGTCGTACTTTTCGGGAGTGATGCTGGGGGCATAGACGATGGCTTTGTACGTTTTGTGAGGGAGACTGAGGGTGTAGTGATCCTGTGAGATAATCCGCCCGCGCAAAGCCCGATCATGAATCGTAGCAGTACGGGCGGGGAGATGGCGATCTGAAACGATCACATGTGCAACCGACCACAAAAAAGCAAAGGCAAGGAGGATCAGGAAAAAATAAAGGAGGAGCAGTTTGATGCTGCGCCGATGAAAAGCGACACTCTCCTCACCCATTTCCCACCCCGATCTTTCGAATTTTTTTGATATTTTAGTGGAATCTATCTTCAATTTGACTATAATAACGGCAATTTAATACTAATTAATAGAAAAATAGGAAGTTCGGAGATGTTTTTATGATCGACAAGACACTTTTCGGTGCCGTCACAGGGCTCTTTACCCTTTCGCTGATCATGAGTTATTCCTTGTCGGAATACACGGTGATCTACTACCACTACCAGGATTTTCATTTTTTCCTTCGGCAATTGGTGGCAATCGTGCTTGGGATATTTTTGATGGCGGGACTGAGTCGACTCGATCCGGATCGCTGGTTTGTTCCGATCGGTTTCAGTGTCTTTCTTCTCTCGTTTGGAGCTATGATAGCGATGCCGTTCATGCCCGAAACGCTGGTAAAAAGTGTCCTTGGAGCCAAACGGTGGATTCGTTTTTCGATGGTATCGCTGGCTCCGGCAGAATTTTTCAAGGTGGGGTTTGTCTTTTTTCTCGCCTGGAGTTTTTCGCGCAAAATGCTGTATCGGGAGAAACTCCCCCTGTCCAAAGAGGCGCAGGTGGTTTTTCCGTATCTGCTGGTTTTTGGTATAGCTGTGGTCTTAATCGCTATTTTTCAGAAGGATCTCGGGCAGGTGGTAGTGCTGGCGGCAACAATGGCAACCCTTTTTATCTTTGCGGGACGCAGTATCAAACTCTTTTTTCTGCTTCTTCTGTTTGGCGCGGGGGCGTTTGCGGGACTGGTTCTCGTTGCGCCGCACCGGATGGTCAGAATGCGGAGCTGGTGGTCAACTGTACAGGATGATGTTCTTCGGTTTTTTCCCGAGAGCATGGTGGGGCGGTTCCGTGTCGATGCGGCACAAGAACCGTATCAAATCGCCAACTCTCTCAATGCGATCAAAAACGGAGATTTCTGGGGGCAGGGCCTGGGAGCCGGACAGTTCAAGCTGGGGTACCTGAGTGAAGTGCATACGGATTTTGTCCTTTCGGGGATCACCGAAGAGCTGGGTCTTGTGGGCTTGGCGGTCGTGATGGTGCTGATGATGCTGGTTGTCTATCGGCTTTTTAAAATTGCCGCATCGGTGGAGAAACCCATGTACTATATCTTCAGTACCGGAGCCGGTCTCCTGATCGCTTTTGCTTTGCTGGTGAACAGTTACGGTGTTTCGGGCATCACCCCGATCAAGGGGATCGCCGTGCCGTTTCTCAGTTACGGCGGCTCCCAGATCCTGGCCAGTTCGCTGGCAGTCGGCATGGTGCTGATGGTTTCCAAAAGGAGGATACAATGAGCATCGTCATGACCGGAGGCGGTACCGGAGGGCATCTGGCGATCATCCGCGCCGTCAAAGAACAATTGGCAGTCCACCCAAACGCTCAACGTGTGAAAGATTCGCATGGAGAATCCTGCCAAAACTCCTCACTCCTCACTCCTCACTCCTCATTGATATACATCGGTTCCCAACACGGTCAGGATCGGCAGTGGTTTGAGGGGGACAGGGATTTTGCGGCGACCTATTTTCTCGAGACGCGTGGCGTGGTCAATCAGGGGACATTGGGCAAAATCATGTCGATCGGGATGCTGGCCAAAGCAACTGTGCAGACGATACGCCTGCTGCGAAAGCACCATGCCCGGGTGGTGTTTTCCGTTGGAGGGTATTCGGCAGCGGCCACAGCGTTTGCGGCCAAACTGTTGCGGATCCCTCTGGTGATCCATGAGCAAAACGCAGCCCTCGGGTCGCTCAACAAAATGCTCAAGCCTTATGCCGACGTGTTTTTGTCTTCGTACGAGACCGACAGCCCTGTCACGGCGTATCCGGTGCAGCAGATATTTTTCGAAACAGCCCGTATCCGGAATCGGGTAAATACGGTGATTTTTCTCGGTGGATCCCAGGGGGCTCAGGCCATCAACAGACTGGCTCTTTCTTTGGCTCCCGAACTTCAGAAACGGGGGATTGCCATCCTTCATCAAGCCGGAGAGCGCAATCTCGAGACGGTACGTCAAGCGTATGGGGAGCTGGGGATCGAGGCGGAGATTTTTGGGTTTACGACGGAGTTGCCTGCATGGATGGCACGTGCCGACCTCGCGATTGCCCGAGCGGGAGCGTCAACACTCTGGGAGCTTGCAGCCAATGGCTTGCCGAC
>JALVQH010000229.1 GCA_027031505.1 Campylobacteraceae bacterium
CGTGTACGGCATCGTCACCCTCCTCGTCCGACTCGATGACATCGGCCTCGGCATCATCCGCCGCACCCATGAGGGTACGCTGGCTGACCGCCTCGGCCGCCTGCTGGTCGCCTCTCTCCCGGTACTCGTCCGCCTCCTCGGCGTCGTCGGCACCATCGCCATGCTGCTCGTGGGTGGAGGAATCTTCCTCCACCACGTCGAGACACTGCATCACTTCTTTGAACACTGGCCCATGATGAGCGCGGAGCTGGTGATCGGGTTGACGGTGGGATTGGTGGTGTTTGGGGTGGAGAGATTGGTGCATGGTTTGGTGAGGAGTGAGGAGTGAGGAGTGAGGAGTGAGGAGTGAGGAGTGAGGAATTTTGCGCAGGTTGGCTTAGTGTAACCTTATCTCCACAGAATATGCTTACATTTTGTTGAGCTGGGTGTTGCACCACAGGCATTTCCTGCGGTCGTCCCCCGACAACACCGATTGATATAACACCTGGAGACAAGAGCCTCTCCGGCTTTTCACTCCAACGAAGCGATCGCCCGAAGAGCGGACTCTTTGAAAAAAGCGGATCGATTGGTGTGGTGGGATTTGACATACCGGTCGATCTGGTTCAGGACATTCACAGGAATCGTGATATTGATCCGCTTCGATTTTTCATGATGAGACGGCTCTTTGTACATTGGTTGGATTGTTCCTGATCACATGGAGAAGTTTCTCTTTTTTACTCATATGGTACAATCCTCTGATATGTATGGAGAATTATACACACCTAATGTAAATAGACACTTGTCTTTTGTTCTATTTTTCCCACTGTACCCGGAACCGGAAGGCTCTGTCTCCGTCCCTTTGTGGGGCAGAAGCCGCCGGTTCCGAAATACAAAACAGTCATCATATTTCCGCAAACCCATTGTCATTGATCCTGTGATACTACAGCCACAGGCACATTTATGCTATACTTCACCACCATTTCAAAAGGACGGAGATATGTTTGAAACCCCCAGCTGCAATATGACGAAGACCGATGCGTCGATCCGTGCTGCGGTTGCGGTGCTGTTGACGGTGATCGCTCTCATTGTCCACTCGTATATGCTGGGGGCGGTCGCGCTCGTTCTTCTGGTGACCGCGTACAGCCGGTTTTGTCTGATCTACCGTCTGTTGCGCCTCAACCAACGCTTCTCCACCGAAAACCACTATCTCTCACTCCTGCCGGAATACAATACATCCCCCGTTTTCATCTTCGACAACACGACCCGCCGCGTCCTCTTCAAAAACAAATTTGCCAAAAATCTCGATCGGTTTATCGCTATTCGTGACCGGTACAGGGATGTGTGACAGGGTCAGACGTACCCTGAGGTTCTCCACTGGTATGGTTATATACTAATCAATTGTTTGGTAACATAAATGATCGACAGGCCAAACATAACCGACACAAACACAATCGAAATCGTCGCTAAATCCATCTTATAAATCCTTCAACCGTTTAATATTATTGTGTACAGCCTTTGCAATAGAAACAAATATAACTAATAGTAACAATATCAAAACAATTCCTATCCAAAACAATAGACCGATATTGGAAGACAAATATAGTTTTGATACTCCTGCACCTATTGCCAGAATGATTGCAACAACTATGTTTAAATAGCCTCTCAATGTCGCAATATGCTCTTTTAGTTCATCAATCTTCGCCATAAGTGATTATACTGCAATTAAAATAACAATGCAATGGGCTGCATATACGCTCATCCTACACTCAATTTACCTGAGCTTCGAGGGGGCTGAGAAGGTATGGGAGTGGCTCTTCCACCGCAGAGAGCACAACGAAGAGGGAGACCACCCCTCAAACCCCCGAAGCGATCCTCGCCGAAGAGAAGACCAAAATCTCCTCCACAATGTCGAGACACTGCATCACTTTTTTGAGCATTGGACGATGATGAGCGCGGAGCTGGTGATCGGGTTGACAGTGGGGTTGGTGGTGTTTGGAGTGGAGAGGTTGGTGCATGGTTTAGTGAGGAGTGAGAAGTGAGGAGTGAGGATTTTTGCGAAGGTTGGCTTAGTGCAACTTTATCTGTAGGGGCAGACCTGCGTGTCTGCCCGGGTCGCACAAGATATGCTTACATATTTGGTTGAGCTACAAGGGTGTTGCACCACAGGCGCTTCCTGCAGTCGTCCCCCCACAACACCGATTGGTACGACAATCAAAAAGCTTTTTCATGGTCTCAGGAAATGTGACGAGTGAAGCACGAAACAAAAAGCCTCTATGCTATAATACCCTCATTACAAGCAGGAGTATCCCGTGACACAGCATGATCTTCCTCTCAAAATAAAGGTATTGAAACCTGTTTATGAAAAAGAGGGTTTTGTCATTGACGGGATCTTTGGCTCCTGCGCAAGAGGGGAGCAGACACCCCGAAGCGATGTGGACATCCTCTACCATCTGAAACAGCCGTTTTTTGAAAAGTTTCAAGGTTTTCTCGGCTTCAAAAAGCTCGATGAGATTAAGCAGGATATTTCAAAAGCTCTAAATGTTGATGTGGTTCTCGCCCCCAGAAATAATCTATCACGATCCGGGAAGAAACATATCATGCGGGATATTCTTTATGTCTGAAGCATCGTTACGCGGCGCGAAATTATCTTCCCCAATTGGAGCAGAAAGTTATGGTACTTAGTCAAGACTTGGAGGGTTGGCAAAAACATTCATGAACCAAAAGCGCAACCGTTTTTTCAAAGACTCGGCTCTACCGCATGTCGAGTGTCGCCATACGTATGATTCGGATGCCCATTATACCCCTCATCGCCACTCGACACTCTCCATCGGTGCGATTACAGAGGGGGTGGCGTCTTTTGACAACGGCGATCAAACCGACTTGCTGACCCCCTCGGCTCTAATCATCATCAATCCCGAAACACTCCACGCCTGCAACCCCATCGAGGGAGAAGCCCGCAGTTACAGGATGCTCTATCTTGATGCTACGTGGTGTGCGCAGCTGCAAGATAGCCTCTTTGGGGATGTTGAGTCGTACATTCCTCTTGAGCAAACGCTCATTGATGATGCGGATGTGCTCCAGCACTATCATACGCTTGTGGATGTGCTCCTCGATCCGCAGGCGCTGTATCTTGAGAAGGAAGAAGCCCTTGAGGATTTTGCCCTCTTGTTGTTTGGGCGGTATAGCGATCGGGAGGGCACCCCTGAGCCAACCCCTCCCCTGCAACGCAAACGCATCGAACAGATCCAGAATTATCTGCGCGAACACATCGGCGACAACCCCACCGCCGCCGACCTCGCCCAGGCCGCCGATGTAAGCCCCTCACACCTGATCCGACTCTTCAAGGATGCTACCGCCCTCACCCCACGCCAATACCTTGCAAATCTGCGCATCGAGCGTGCCCGCAATCTCCTATCATCCACCGATATGCCCATTGCCGAGATAGCTCTGGAGACCGGCTTTTTTGATCAGAGCCACCTCAATCGGGTTTTCAAACAGATCGTAGCGTGCACGCCGTATGAGTACCGCAGGGGGATTGTGGATTCGCACAATCCCTAACTAGCGTCTTCACTTGTTTGCATAGTATCTAGTATATACCTTGGCTAAACCATAGGCAATGACAATTGCCGCAAGTGTCCGTATCGCTACGGCCACGGTAAAGTCAGCGCCAAAAATCACAAAAAGCAGCGTATCCTCAATCACCGCGTGCGCAATCATCAAAAATGTCCCCACAAAAAAGAGATCAGCATGGCTCATGGAGCCACTCTTGGCCTCATTGATCAAGATACCAGCTCCGTATGTAATCCCCAGAATATACCCAATCACCAGGCTGAAGATTTTGCTTACATGCTTTTGTGAACGCTGAATGATCGGCAGAGACTTGATGAAGTTCATGAGAACAATCAGCAGCGTAATAAGTGCAATGACCTTGAGGCTTAGCATGCCCGCGTTGACAAAAGAGGTTTGAATCATCTCGGCAAAACTATCATAGTGCTTGGTAACATATGGCTGGGTCATAGTAGCCGATCCACTGAACCACTCTGAAGGGACGATGGCCGTGAGATACCCCACCACAAAAGCAGATACAATCCGCAAACCATACGAATAGACCATCGAAATCCCCAGCTGTCTAATGATAG
>JALVQH010000230.1 GCA_027031505.1 Campylobacteraceae bacterium
AAGAGAGTGATTTGAAACAGCACCTCAAAAGTGAACTCAAGAAAATCGACGGCAATGCCACGACCCCTGCCGAAAGCAATGCGACAACCCGGAAGGACAAAAATGTCCTGACCGAAAAAGAGCTGTACAACGATGCTCAGCTCAAGAGTGCCGTTGACATACTCAAGGCGCTGATGCTGACCCGGAAAGGAGCCCAATAATATGAGCAGCAAAACCACTCTTCTCTACGAAGGAAAAGCCAAAAAAATCTGGGAAACCGACGATCCCGATCGTCTCATTTCGGAGTTCAAGGACTCCCTGACCGCCTTCAACGGTGAAAAAAAATCGAGCGAAGCGGGCAAAGGGGCGCTGAACAATGCCATTTCGGCTGAGCTCTTCCGCTATCTCGGTGAGCGGGGAATCCCGACCCATTTCATCGAAATGATCGATCCAAACAACATGCTCCACACCCGTGCTGAGGTGATCCAGATCGAAGTGATCGTCCGCAACATTGCCACCGGCAGCCTCAGCCGCAACCTCGGGATTGAAGACGGGACGGTGCTCCCGTTTGCCCTCGTGGAATTTGACTACAAAAACGACGACCTCGGCGACCCCAAACTCAACGATCAGCACTGCCTCATCCTCGGGTTGGTCAATGAGCAGGCCGAGCTGGAGTATCTACGCTACATGGCACGCCGTATCAATACCCTGCTGCGTGATCTGTATGCTGAGCTTGGCATTACGCTTGTGGACTTCAAGCTCGAATTCGGCCGGGACAAGCACGGCACTATCCTCCTGATCGACGAGCTCAGCCCCGACAATTTCCGCCTCTGGGACGCCCGGACACATGAGAAACTCGACAAAGACCGCTTCCGGCAGGGTCTCGGCGGCCTCACCGAAGCTTACAGTCAGGTGCTCAAGCGCCTGCAAAACCGTTAAGGAACATTCATGAAAGCCATCATCAACGTCTCCCTCAAAGAGGGCGTCCTCGACCCCCAGGGGAAAGCCGCTCACCATGCTCTGGGTTCTCTCGGCTTTGACAACGTCACCGATGTCCGTATCGGCAAACAGATCGTCGTCACCCTCGATGCTGCCGATCGCGCTCAGGCCGAAAAGGAGCTGGACGACATGGCGCAGACCCTGCTGGCCAACACCGTCATCGAAGATTACACCATCGAGATCGTCGGATGAAAACACGCAACGTCTCGATCCTTCAGTTTCCCGGTACCAACTGCGAATACGACACCGTCTATGCCTTCAAACGCCTCGGACACCATACGCAGATTGTATGGCACAAAGAAGAAACGCTCCCCGAAAACACGGATCTCGTTGTTGTCCCCGGCGGTTTCAGCTACGGCGACTATCTCCGTTCCGGATCGATTGCCCGTTTTGCTCCCGTAATGAAAGCTGTGGCAGAATATGCAGACAAGGGAGGGTATGTACTGGGGATCTGTAACGGGTTTCAGATCCTCACCGAAGCCGGACTTCTCCCCGGTGCCCTCAAACGCAACAACAACCTCCACTTCATCTCCAAAATCCAGCATCTGGTTGTTGTCAACACTGACAACGCCTTTCTCAACCGGTTGACACCGGGCGAAGTGCTCCGTATCCCCGTTGCTCATGCCGACGGTAACTACTTTATCGACGATGCCGGTTTGGCCGATCTGGAGAAACACGGGCAGATCCTTCTGCGCTACAGTGATGCCGTCGGGAAACCAGCCGCACTGAACGGTTCGGTCGAACAGATCGCCGGGATTTGCAACAAAACGAAAAATGTCTTCGGCCTCATGCCCCATCCTGAGCGTGCCATGGAGTCGATCCTCGGCTCGGCAGACGGTGTGCGGATGCTCGAGGGGTTTGGTTACAAAAAGGTCACGTCGGCATGACCCGCCTGAGGAGCATTGTCAGGCTGATATTTATCGGGTTTTTCGGGACAACGGGTGCATTCATGGCTGCAGAGTACCATTACAGCTATCTCCCCGGGCAGGTATATGTCGCGCAGGTTTTTCCGGTAACGGTTCTGGCACAAAATGCCAAAATAACCGATGAGCCCCGTTTCAAATACCGCTTTCCGGAGCAAAATCATGCCACACCGGCACCCAGGGGGAAAATAATCATCACTTCTCCCGCCGCTCCCCATGCCCGCACCCACCTTCCGATCCAGCCTCTGCCCACCAAAACCCACAACAACAGTGATATCTTCTATACGTTTTATTTTCAGGCAGACGGCGTGGGGACATTTGTTGTACCCCCACTTACAATTCGGGATGCCAATCAGACCATCACTCTCCCTTCCCAGTCTATCCCGGTTACACAGCTCCCCGCGGAAAACAACGATACGTTTTGCGGACTGATTGCGACCGATTGCACCCTGCAGACTTCACAGGTTTCCACTTTTGATGACAACAACACACTGGTCTCGTTGACATTCCAGGCTCATGAAGGAAATCCTGAGGCGATCCGCATCCCCGGAGCATCCGAGCAGGGGATCGAAACTATCACCCGCAAAGACGCTCTCGTTGTTTCTGAAATCTATTTCGTTATCCCCTCGACGCAAACGAGCATCACTCTGAGCTATTACAATCCGGTACAGCACCGTTATATCCCTTTCACCATTGCAACCGATTACCACAATAAGCCAGTCGCTGCTCAGGTAGAGCTCAACCCGAAAGCCAGTCCCTTTGATCGGCTCAAGAAATACGGCTCCATTGCATTGGCTCTCTTTTTTGCGCTGATGTTCTTGTGGCGGAAGGACTGGTTATACTTGATCCTTCTTGTGATCGTTTCCCTGTTGATTTATTCAGTATACAAGCCCCGCCCGATGCTCTGCATACAGGAGGGGTCGTCCCTGTACATTCTCCCCACCCATAACAGCCGAAGCAGCATGACCATTACCGAAAAGCTCCATACCCGTTCACTCGGAGAGCATGAAGGCTACGACAAAATCAACTACCGCAACGGTATCATAGGATGGATTCGCCATGAAGATCTTTGCGAGGATTAGATTTGGGTACAGCGCCCTCATGACGGGCTTGATCCTGGGGTTTGTGATGATCCCGCTCTCGGCACTGTTTCGCAGGCATGCCTCCTGGATCATGCATTATTTCAATGCCGTGATCATCCGGGTGATCGGCGGGCGCATCGAGGTTGTCGGCACGCGCGATCCGGATGCCAATCTGTTTCTGTTCAACCACCAGAGCATCATCGATATCATCGCCATGGAGGCCAGCGAAAATGTCCCCTGGCGCTGGGTCGCCAAAAAAGAGGTGTTTACGATGCCTCTCTATGGCAAACTCCTGACACTGGGTAACATGATCCCCGTTGAGCGGGACAACAAATCCGCCCTTATTTCACTCATGCGTTATGCCAGGGAGTCGATTCAGGAGCTCCACCGCCCCGTCGTCATCGCTCCCGAAGGGACCCGCGCCCGCGGACAGAAACTCCTCCCCTTCAAGCCCGGAGCCAATCTCATCGCCACCAAACTCAAGATGCGTGTCCAGCCGGTGGTCATCACCGGAAGCAAAGCGCTCATCAATGAGCACGAATACACCTCCCGCTGCTCGACGGTGCGCATCCATTATCTCCCAGCCTTTGATGCGGCCGATGCACCCAAAGACTGGTACGAACAGGTTCGTGCCGACATGCAGGCGGTGATCGACCGGGAATATGCCGAAGAGGGGCGGGAGCGATAAACCAGCACGGCACAATATCACATCAAGGAGTACCAGCATGATCAGAATATGGCAAACACTGTTGGCAGGAGGATTACTGCTGCTTGCAGGGTGCAGCCAGCCCCCTTCGCCTCACGACAACAGTCCATTCCATTACGTCACAAATTTTTACCCGGCGAAGGGCAGCAGCATGTATGACACAAAAAAACATCCGATCATCTTTCTGTTTGGAGGCTCGGAAGGGGGAATGTGGGTCGATCATGCACATGAAACATCGGATTTGCGGCGCCTTGGCTACCATGTAGTAACCGTTGGCTATTTTGGGATGAAGGGGTTGCCTCAACACTTGAATCGCATTGACCTCAGTGCTTTCAGAAATGTTTTGAAACACTACAAAAAGCTTCCCGGTGTCGATCCCGATTCGATTGCACTTCTTGG
>JALVQH010000231.1:0-3821 GCA_027031505.1 Campylobacteraceae bacterium
GTCCCCTGATCCTCCCTGAAGAAGCCAGACCCGGTATGCGCACCCAGTACCAGCAAGCTATTGACGAGCAGAAGCAGTAGGGTGCGCAATTGCACACCGTGTATGGGTGTATTAGTCATTGGTGAGGTGATTGGGGACGCGACTTCAGTCGCGTTAAAATAGGACTTCAGTCACACTATGGAGTGACGCTGGCGCGTTTGTTGGACTGAAGTCCAAGCCCCAGAAAAGCTACCATCCAAAATTCTACCCTCTACCCTCTACCTTCTACCCTCTCCACATACGCCACCGGATCGACGACTCCGACTTCTTCGAATCCTTTCAGCCGCAACCGACAACTGTCGCACACTCCGCAGGCTTTCTCCTCATTCTGATAGCAACTCCATGTGTGACTCAGGTCAACACCGGCCTCCAGCGCTCTGGCGACAATCTGTGCTTTACTCATGTGCACGAGCGGCATTCGGATAGCAATCTGCGTCTCATCCCGTGTGCCGAGGTTGACCGCCCGTTCCATCGCTTCGATGTAGCTCTCGCGGCAGTCGGGATACCCGCTGCTGTCCTCCTCGACGACACCGATGTAGAGTGCTTCGGCTCTGTGTTTCTCGGCGATGGCTGACGCGATCGAGAGGAAGATCCCGTTGCGAAACGGCACATAGGTCGCCGGAACCCCCGGTGCGATCCCGTCGGTGGGGACGTCGATCGACCGGTCGGTCAGCGCCGACGCCCCGATTGACCCGAAAAAAGGGAGATCGATCTCGTACCGCTCCACCGCTCCTATGTCGTCGGCGATCAGACGAAACGATTCGAGCTCACGGGTTTCGGTACGCTGGCCGTAGTTGAAATGGACAGCGATCACTTCGTACCCCTCCTGTGCTGCCAGTGTGGCAGCCAGCGCACTGTCCATCCCGCCGGAGAGGATGCAGACGGCTTTTTTGCTCATGGTTTTCCTTCTATCTTTTGGTTGAAACAGAATGATTGAATGTAATCGACAACTTCCCGGTGCTATCTTACCCGATTTTTGGTAAACTATCGCATGATTTTTCTCGAAAACACCACCGAATTCACCCTCGACACCGCTTTGCTTCAGACGATTGCCAACCGCCGAACCGACCGGGATATCGAACTCATCCTCTGTGACGATGCGGCGATCCGTGAGCTCAACCGCACCCACCGCCACATTGACCGGGCGACCGATGTGCTGAGTTTTCCCATCGAAGGAGATCACGATCACCTGCCGCTGGGCACCGTCGTCATCTCCCTCGATCACGCCCGTGCCAAAGCGGCCGAGCTGCACCACACGACCGACGAGGAGATCGCTCTCCTTTTCATCCACGGGCTTCTCCACCTCGAGGGGTACGACCACGAGAGCGACACCGGCCAGATGCGGGAGCTTGAGCAGACGATCCTGCGTGACTTCGGACTCCCCGAGAGTCTCATCATCCGAACGGAGGCGACATCATGAGTACCGTTTTTGTCTTTATCGTTTCACTCGCAGTTCTGATCTGGGGAGCCGATCTGCTCATCGCCCAGAGTGAGCGGATCGCCAAACATTTCGGTCTCTCAGAAT
Organism: Campylobacteraceae bacterium; assembly: GCA_027031505.1. Classification (GTDB taxonomy): domain Bacteria; phylum Campylobacterota; class Campylobacteria; order Campylobacterales; family Sulfurovaceae; genus S017-3. The sequence continues at coordinate 1,565 of JALVQH010000231.1, forward strand.
ATTTCATCGGCGCCACCCTCATCGCGCTGGGAACCAGCCTGCCGGAGATGGCTGCCTCCGTCGCCGCCAGCCTCGCCGGACACCCGGCGATCTCCCTGGCCAACATCATCGGCTCCAACATCCTCAACATCACCCTCGTCCTCGGCGCCGTTTTCCTCATCGCCCGTACCGTCACCCCCCACCGGGACTTTTTCGCCAGGGACAGCAGCTGGGCACTCTTCCCCGTGTTTATCTTCATCCTGATGATCCTCGACGGAGTGATTTCCCGTCTCGACGGGCTGCTCCTTATTGGCTTGATGGGGGCATATCTGCTCTTTTTGATCCGCAACGGACAGGAGATCCTCATCGAAGAGGTGGAGGAGTATGCCGATACCGATACCCCGTTTGCATGGGCACGAACCGGCGGGCTGCTCCTTGTGGGTTTCGTCACCGTCATCGTCGGAGCCGACTACCTCGTCGAGAGTGCCGGTGATCTGGCACGGATGATGGGGGTGAGCGAATGGATCATCGGCGTGGTGATGATCGCCATGGGCACTTCGATGCCCGAACTCGTCGTCTCCATCATCGCCGCCCGCAAAGGCAAAGCCGACATGGCCATCGGCAACATCATCGGCTCCAATATGGCCAACATCTCCGTCGCACTCGGAGCCGCCGCCCTCGCACGCCCCCTCACCCTCGATCCGACCCACTACCTCTTCGACATCACCACGATGCTCGCAGCCACCCTCATGCTGGTGTTTCTCTCGGCCAACAAACTCTACACGCAAGCGGCCGGGATCAGTCTGCTGATCGTGCTCGGGGTGTTTCTGGAACATGCGGTTGGAGCGGCGTGATAGAAGGTAGAAGGTAGAAGGTAGAAGGTAGAATTTTTTGATGGAATAACTTAAGGCAACCTTATTTCTTCTTTTTCCCGGAACTGGACACCATCATTTTTCGCATGCTGCGCAACCTTGTCAAAACGAAAACTCTCAATGCCTAATACACTAATAGCCACTCTACCAATCTCTGGCACCACCAAACCATAACTGCCATCAATCATTCGTTTTTCATTTTTCATTTTTCATTTTCAACGCTTCACTCCGATTCCCATCCCGCGCTCCAGGTGTCACGGCTGGATGGCGGTGGGTTTTGATCATTTCGGCGACACGGTTGGCCATATTCTGCATCGCTTCTCCCATCGCGTAGACGATGGCACCGAAGACAGCATGGGTCTCGTGACTCGAAGCGCTGCTGCCGGCAATCTCATTCAGCGTATTGAGCTCCTCATTGCTGAAATCCCGACTCATGAATAACAACGCATTATAATTGCTCTTGCGCATCCTTTCGACAAAGTTTTTTTCCATGTATCGTGTTTGTTCGGCAGTAATTGGCTTTCCGTTGATGATACTGATCTGCCGTATCATCGGGACAAACATCTTGTCAAAAAATTCGGTCAGCACCTTGGTGTCGTACATCTTTTTGACAATCTCTTTAACCGTTTCGGTGCGGTTGACCGGGAGAGGATCGTGCTGAATCCGTTTGAGAAACTGCCGATAAGATTCAACGGTATCGGGTTCCTCCATGAGTACTTCTGCACTGACCAACTTGCGCAGCACATCGTGTTTGTAATTTTCGAGGATTTCATCCATCTCTGATTCGCTCACATGTCTTTGCAGATATTCCCGAAAACGGATCGACAGCATCTGCGAATCCTGCATCAGCGGAAGAGCGTTCCCGCCATTTGCTGAAAATGTTTGCTTTGTCCCCTCTACCATCTGCTCAAATTCAATCAATTGGTCTTCTGATCCTGACACAAGAAGATAACGCTCTACCTGTTCTGGAGTTGCCGCAAACAGCATCGTGACAGAGCCAAGCAAAAGTGCCCATTTTTCTATCATCGTATTCTCCTGATTTCTTTTGCACAATTGTAACGTTTCAAGGTAAACATTTACACCAAAACGGTACAATAGCGCCATGAAAACAACAGCCATACTTCTGACTCTTTTTGCTGCCGGATGGCCGGAGGGATGGATCCAGGTCGTCACGGCTCCCGTTTCTGCAACCATTTCTGCGGCTGACGTTACTCCGGGTGTCTTCGGATCAGCGACCGACGCCGTGACCCGTACCGTCAGAGGGGGCAACTGATCGTGTTTCGTTTTGCGGCCACTCCTTTGCGGGATCTTCACCTCGGTGATCTTCGGATCGCGCTCATCAATGCCCTCGTTGCCCGACAGCGGAGGGAGGGGTTCTTCCTCCGCATCACCGATCGGAATCCAGA
>JALVQH010000231.1:3831-4088 GCA_027031505.1 Campylobacteraceae bacterium
CAATAGCGCCATGAAAACAACAGCCATACTTCTGACTCTTTTTGCTGCCGGATGGCCGGAGGGATGGATCCAGGTCGTCACGGCTCCCGTTTCTGCAACCATTTCTGCGGCTGACGTTACTCCGGGTGTCTTCGGATCAGCGACCGACGCCGTGACCCGTACCGTCAGAGGGGGCAACTGATCGTGTTTCGTTTTGCGGCCACTCCTTTGCGGGATCTTCACCTCGGTGATCTTCGGATCGCGCTCATCAATGCCCT
>JALVQH010000232.1 GCA_027031505.1 Campylobacteraceae bacterium
GGCTTGCTGGCCGGGATGGAGATGACGCCAGTAATCAATGCTGGAGCCGGCAATTATGCCCACCCCACTCAGGCGCTGCTGGATCTGTTTACCCTTGAGGAGTATTTTGCCGATGAGGGGGGTGTTGCGGGCAAGAAGATTGCCATTGTCGGTGACATCGCCAACTCCCGGGTTGCTGCCAGCAATATCCGGCTGCTGAGACGGATGGGGATGGAGATCACGCTCGTGGCTCCGGAGCCTTTCATGCCGGAAACCGACCTGCCTCATACCGACCGGCTTGAAGCGGTACTGGATGAGGTGGAGGTGATTATGAGTCTCCGCGCGCAGCTTGAACGGCATGTCCGGCCGATTTTTGATGATTATGCCGAATATGCCCGTCACTACTGTATCACCGAAGAACGTCTTGGAGAGCGTTCCGTCCTGATCATGCATCCTGGTCCCGTGATGCGCAACATCGATATCAGTGATGCTGTTCTCGACGATCCCCGCTCTCTCGTGCTTGATCAGGTGACCAACGGTGTCTATGTACGGATGGCAATCCTCAAACACATTTTGCTGGATGCATGAGAGTGTGGTGTCACTTCAGGTACAGAAACAGATTTCCATCCTTTCGAGGCGCTTATTGGGCGTCGAATTCTTCACGGTCAACTGTTTCAGACATTCCGTCGCTGTCATGGACAATTCTCCCCTGTCCATTTTCTATCAGCACGTCTTCACTGTCGCCTTTATCATCGATCATAAAATTGGCTTCATGAAAGTCCTTGATTCCTTTTTCGGCAATTGTACCCGAGAAAATCTGGATACTTATAAATTTTTGCCCCCCATAATCCCCGTTAATTTTTGTAAAAATGGTAAACTGATCACCTTTTCCGACAATAAAACCGTTTAAAACATTGCCCGATTCCGGGCCGTTTCTGTAATCAATCTTGATGGTTAAAGCACTGCTGTTCTGGTTGTAGTATCTTATATATTTGTCGCTAAACTTGTATCCGACTGTATCGTTTAGTCTGTTGCTGGCTTTTAATACAAAAGGTGAAGCTTTATAAATCCCTTCGACTTCTGGCGGCTTGTCTCCTTTGTATATCGGCATTCCCAAATCCATTATTGTCTTCAATATATCTTCAGAAACAAGAGCGTTGATGTCTTTTGTTAAGCCGTTTTCTTCAATCTGAGCATGATTCTCTCCGGTCTGAGTGTGATCTTCTCCGAGAAAACTCAAATCTTTACATCCGCCCAGTAACAGCACCAGAGCGATTGCCGTCCCGAGTTTTACAAATCCATTCATGGCTGCTCCTTTTTTCTTCCGGGTATCACTAAAACATTATTTTGTCCGATGGGACAAGGGGAACTCAACCCGTAAAAGATGAATACTCAAATTCTAACATTTGGTATTTATCTGGCGAGCCCCTATTGTACACACTGCAAACCAAATGAATTCTTAAATGCACCTATAATAACTTGTCGTCTCTGTTGCCCTGAGGATTCATCAGCTCTTTTGTACGATCCGTACCTTTCTGGGTTGAAAAAGTTCGATCATCTCTTTGACCATGGGCTCTTGAAGGAGGACGGAGGGATCTTTTTCGCGATCAGCTTCGGTGGCGCCATGATCGGAGCTGATGCGGCTGTTTGAACTATCAGGCAACTCCACAGCTTCGATCATGGATCCCGTCTCAGGAGGGGGAGTCAGTGGATTGTCTGTTTTTTTTTTCGGTATGGTGGTTTCGGATGTTTGTGCAGAAGAGACGTTAACGATTCGGGTATCAAATCCGAAAATTTCCTGGACAAATATTTTGATAATGCTCCAGCCACGAATAAGTGTTTTCTTCTCCTCCCCTTTTGCGGTGGATATCCAGGTGAGGGTGTGATCCCGGAAGTGATCGAAAGTGATGTTGCGTTCAAAGCAGCTTCCCAGATCGTAATCCCGGTCGTAAATCTTTCGGAGCAGAGCAGCAAACTGAAGAGTATGGGTTGCATCGGACGGTTTCCCGGGTGTCTCCTGTGCCGGTGCACCCGGGGACATGGTGGATTTGGCTGCCGGGCTGGAGGCATGTGTATCCGGAGTTTCGGAGGGGGATGACTCTGAAGTCGCTGTCGACTCGGGAAGGATAGCCGCAACATCAATCACTTTCTCATTGGGCGGAGCAGACATTGTGGATGGTGCAGCCGATGTTTTGACACCTGAAAGCTCTTTCTGGAGAGTACGGATCATATCATCAACTTCACGGATCCGGAGTGCTTCCATCATCTTGAACAGAGTCAAAGAGAGGACAAATTCTCCGTCACTTCCCAGACCGAGCAACGTTTTGGCATCGGCCAGTATGCGAAAAAAACGATCGATCACCATGGGGGAGAATCGACGATCTTTGCTCAGAAGCAATTCTTTGAGGTGAAGGGTCAACTCATCGACGATCATCTCTGTCTCAAAGGTTCCAGCCTGTCGGATAAAAGAGAGAATAGCGGCTTCATCTCTGGCCTGGATATCCTCAAGCAGACCATCGAGAAGAGAAGGCTCAATGATCCCGAGCATGCCGGTAACGGTAGCGACATCAACATGGTTTTTTGAGTAGACAATCGCCTGATCGAGCAGCGTCAGTGCATCACGCAAGCTCCCCGCGCCGCTGCGCGCGATAATCTCAAGCGCCTCCTTGCTGTAATCGATTTTTTCGATTTCGAGAATGTGCTGGAGATGATTTACGACCAGCTTCTGGGGGATTTTTTTGAAGCGGAAATGCTGAGTGCGGCTGAGAATTGTCGCCGGGAGCTTCAACGGATCGGTCGTCGCGAGGATGAATTTGACGAAATCGGGTGGCTCTTCAAGGGTCTTGAGCAGTGCATTGAAAGCTTGCGTGGTAAGCATGTGCACTTCATCAATGATGAAGATTTTGAAGCGACCGGTTCCGGGTTTGTATTTGGTATGTTCGATAAGCTCTTTGATGTCATCAATCCCCCGGTTGGACGCCGCATCCATCTCAATGATGTCCATGTGGCGCGATTCATTGGCCATGACGCAATGATCGCAGGTGTTGCAGGGTTTGGATGAGGGGCCTTTTTCGCAGAGCAGAGCCTTGGCGAAGATCCGTGCGGTGGAGGTCTTGCCGCTGCCGCGCAAGCCGGAGAAAAGATACGCATGGGAGAGACGGTCGCTGTCGAGAGCAAGAGAAAGTGTCTGAGAGACGGCATCCTGTCCGACCAGGTCGTCGAAGGTAGAAGGGCGGTATTTTCGAGCAAGTGCTAACGACAATTTGGCTCCTTCCATGTATGCAGAATCATAGAAAAACATTGTAGTCAATTTTTACTTTCAATCGGTATAATTCTCTCCATACCATTACAAAGGATAATCATGCGTTGGGAAGATCAGGAAGAGAGTACCCACGTCGAAGATCGGCGCAGTCACAGCAGCGGAGGAGGACGCGGATTGCCGTCCATGGGGACGATGATGATGCTGTGGCCGATCCTGAAGCCCTTGCTGCGTACCAAATTCGGATGGATGATTATCGGTGCAGGTGCTCTGGCGTATTTCAGCGGGTTCAATCCGTTGAGTCTTGTCGGGGTGGGGGGCGGAGGCACTTCGACACATCTCAACAAAGCCGGGGAAGAGAAAGAAGCCCGTTTCATCAAAACGGTTTTGAAAGATACCGAAGATGTCTGGAGCAGCATCCTTCCGAGGTACGGCTTGCGATACACCAAACCGACTCTGGTACTCTATCGAGGGCATACCCGCAGCGGCTGCGGCCATGCGAGTGCGCAGATGGGACCGTTTTATTGTCCGGCAGATAAAAAAGTCTATCTCGATCTGGGCTTTTTCGATGAATTGGCGCGTCGACACAATGCTCCGGGTGATTTCGCCGAGGCGTATGTCCTGGCGCATGAGATCGGCCACCATATACAGGATTTGCAGGGGACGCTTGGTCAGGTGCAGCGGATGAAACAGCGGCTGCACAACAAAACCCGAGCCAACCGCCTGCAGGTACGCGTGGAACTGCAGGCCGATTGTTATGCCGGCGTGTGGGCGCACTATGCTCAGAAACGTTTCAACATTCTCGAGCCCGGAGACATCGAA
>JALVQH010000233.1 GCA_027031505.1 Campylobacteraceae bacterium
TCACACCCCATTGGAGCATAATTTCGGTATCTATGGAGATGATTCTGCCCTGAAATCGTATCAAAAGATCGTTTTCAAGCCAGTGGAGCAGTTTTGATTTCTTGTGACCTCTGTCGAGTTTCTCTATGCCCGATTTGATTTCACCGATCGTTATGACGCTAAGATAGAGACGCTCTTCGTCCAAACTCAAAAGATAATCTACAACGTTTCTATCGGGGGTTTTGGAGATGAGTTCCGAGATAATGTTGGTATCGAGCAGGTAATTCAAAAAGCGACTCTATCGGTATAAGTTTGTGCATCTCTCTCCAAGGTGATCTCACCAACCAAAGGGCTTGACTGGAAAAAGTTTACTATATTGTCTTGTTTTTTAGACTTTTTCTCATCTTTCTTTTTGATGACCATATTTTTGACAGGGATACTGTTCAAAAAGAGCATTACTTTGTCATAGATCGTATCGTTTACATCGACTTTGATTGTGTACATGATCTGCTCCTTTTTTGTGAGGTAAAAAATTATAGCATATTTTACAAGGTTTTCAAACAATAGGTGTATAAAAGCTTTATGGGGAAAATCTTCTATGCAACCAGAAATCAGAAGGATTTGTAATAGAGCTCATGTTCGCAATAGTTTTCATTTTTGCGGTAGACGTATTGATCTACAACAGTTGGCAGGCGATGCAGATATAGGTTTTCCGCTTTCCGTAATCTGTAATCCGCACGCAGGGGCAGATCCCGTATCTGCCCGGATAACGGAGGTCATCGTCGGGATGTGGCATAAAGTGACATGTTCCAAGTTTTGGTTATCTTGGATATGCGTTACACATCGGGAGATGTGGAACGAGTTGATACTTTGGCAGTTCCATACGACACCTTCTTTTTGCAGTATAATAATCGTATATTCGGGGAAAAGTATATCACTTTTAACCCGGATTTTCAATAATTAAGGAAAGTTCTCACAAGAGCAATTCCTAACTCCTCACTCCTAATCCCTAATTCCCCAGCACATGCCCCGCCAAAACAAACGCCGTAAACACCCCCTCAAACACCCGGAGCCCGTCACACATCCCTACCACAGAAACCACCCGTTTCCTGCCCCGCTCCTCGGTCACCGTAGCCTCAAAATCCACGCTCTGTCCTTTGGCGACCGGGGCGAGGAAGTGGACTTCGGAGCTGCCCAGAACCACATAGGGGTCGTTGACCGCTGCCATCGCGGCGTAGTCGGCGGCACTGAAGAGGAAGCCGCCGTGGATCAGACCTTTAGGGCACCTCGGATAGCAGGTCATGCCCACAATGGGTTTTGCAGATGTGAGATTTTGCTTGAGGCTCTCAAGGCGTAGCCGTAGCTACGGTGAAGGGAGCATCGAGTGAAAGATCGCGTCTGCAAAGCCCACCCTTCGGGCATCACCAGCTTTCGCCCATACGGTGTTATCGCTTCTTGACGTAGCTTCGGCTATGCCTGCGAAACGATGCCTTGTCTGGGCAAAAGCTGGAGATGTTGTGGGTACGACCTGCTATCCGAGGTGCCCTATGTCATCAGCGTCATCATCTCTGAAGTGTTAAGCAATACCTGTGCATATCCTTCCCGCAACGCCGTCACTCGACCGCTGAGGCGTTCGTCGATTTTCAGGTGGGTTTGTTGGGTCATGGTTGGCTCCTTGTGGGTGTAATTGGTGATTCGTGACTCGTGATTGGTTATATCGGAGGCTTCAGCCCCGAACAAAGCATGCTTATTAAACCATATCTAACCTGACATTCTCCACGACCATCTTGACGAAATCATCACGAAGCTCTACATCTTTCGCTCTTTGTTCAAATCCGGAAACGATCTCAACCGTGCGCAGAATCACATCTCTGGCCCATGATTCCTTGATGGAATTTTCTCTGGCGATAAAGAGCAGATCATCGAGCAGGAAATGGTTGTTTTTGCCACGGATTGTGAGTTGATGATTTCGTGTGTATCCGGCACCGTTGGCATACGTGATATCATAGGCCGGGGTGATACTCCACTCTCCCCGTCTGTCCATCAGAAATGAGAAGTTTTTGGCATGGTCATCCTGATTTCTCGCTATGACGTTAAACACCATTCTGCGGTATTGCTCCTCGACATCGCTTTGTTTGCCGGTGATGTGCATCGTCAACTTCATCAACAGATCATACGAGAAGTGCCCCGGGACATTGAAGTCCGTGTGCGTCAGGCCGGCGACGGTGTGGATATGCATCCGCTCGTCACCGCTTCTGTCGAACCGTCTGATGAGAAAATGGTGCAAGCCCCGCTCTTCAAACAGTTGAATGTCGGGGATCGTGATCCCGGCATCTCGTGCCATGGACATGTAGAGGTATTCGAGCCTGGTGTACTCCCTGCCTGCCTCTTCTTCCGAGTCAAATTTGATCAGCCAGTGCCCAAATCCTTCAGGCAGACGCTCATGGGTACCATTGGTCATCTCACCGGTATCGGGGTTGTATCCAATGACCGCTTTGGCCCGGGCACCTCCAGTGGATGCCGAGCTCTCCATGAACTGAAGCATCGTATCGATCACATCGATTGGATCTCCGGAGACAATCTTTTTGGCGCTTTCATAAAACGTTTGTATCTCAATCACATCACGTACAGTGTCGTCAAGGCGTTCCGAGGGATGATAACTGATCGCCCCCATCCCCCGCTCTCCCACAAACATCAGTTTCTGGATAGCAGTGAGTGCATACGGCTCAATCCCCCGGGTCTCAAAATACCTCTCGATCACCTTGGTACCAAATTTGTCCGGCAGCGAATCGTGAAACACCCCCGGAAGCCCCCGAAAATATCCCTCTTCCTGATTGGTATAGAGACCTTGCATATCCAGCGGCAGTTTCAGAGGAGAAATCTCCAGGCCTGAATCTCTGAATGCCCCATCGTATTCAAAATAGACACGCCCATCGTCATCATACAGTGTTCCGATCTTTCTGCCATAAATATGCGGTACGACTTCATGGATCATTTCCGTATCCTCCCGGGAAGATCGTCTTTCTTCCTGATCTCTTCTATGGTTCTGTATTCCTTCTCCTTGACCAACCCGTTGATGTTGTCATGCATTCTGAGGGCAAATAAAATCTTGAGAAGGTTTTCAAGAGAAATTTTGTGATGATAGATAAAGTTTTTGTAGGTAGGCAGCGGAACCGAAGCCCTGGCTGCAATCTCCTTTTGTTGAAGATTTTGTCTTTTTCGCTCTTTTTCTATATGCTTCACAAGCGTTGCGATTATGCTTTTCGGAGTGCTTAATTCAATCATTCCAGTATCCTTTGAGGATATTATAGCATACGTTATATGATAATTTCTATATTTAAATATATTATTATATACTTTATGAAAGCCTTATAAAGCAAAGCATACCAAAACTATTCACTTTTCACTATTCGTTATTCACTTTTCGGTGTGCAACTGTACACCCTGCAACTCCTCACTCCTCACTCCTAATTCCTCATTTACAATCTCCACCCAATACCCCGCCCCGATCGGCAGCGCGGCATCTTCGAAATCGTATCGGCTCGAGTGCAGCGGGATCGTCTCCGCATCCGGATCGGCTTTGGTGCCGAGCCAGACGTAGCACCCCTCTTTCTCACGGAGGAAAAAGCTGAAATCCTCGCTCCCCATACTGGAAGGGAAATCGGTGCGCACCTGCTCCGTGCCCGAGACACGCTCAGCGGCACGACGGGCGATCTCGGTGTGGGTGTTGACCGTGGAGGGATAGCGGCGAATGTAATGCACCTCGGCCGTCGCGCCGAAGCTCCCGGCGATCCCGTGAGCGATGGTGCGGATCCGCTCTTCGATCTGCTCCTGTACTGCTTCACTGAACGCACGGATCGAGCCTTCGATCGTGCACACCTCCGGGACGATGTTAAAGGCAATTCCGCTCTCGACTTTGGCGACGCTTACGACGTGGGCTTGTGCCGGATCGATGTCGAGAGACGAGATCTCCTTGACCGCGAGGACAATGTGGGAGGCGACGACGATGGGGTTGATGGCACGGTGGGGCTGGGAGCTGTGGCCGGAACGCCCCTGTACAACGATCCGCCAGGTAT
>JALVQH010000234.1:0-3513 GCA_027031505.1 Campylobacteraceae bacterium
TGACATCCTTCTTAATGCAGGATTTATCCGTAAATCAACTTGCAAACAGATGCAGGGGATGGTTGGATTTCGCAATATTGCCGTGCATGATTATCAAAATCTGAACCTTGAAATCGTGGTGAATATTGTCGAACATCATCTCCAGGATTTTGAAGCGTTCACCGAGGAGATTATCACGGAGTACCTGAATGGATAGCACCCCGACCAAACAATCCCTCCTCGCCGAGATCGAATCTCTCATCGCCTACGGTGCCGAAGAACCCACGATCCATCCCGATCTGCTCGCCTATCTCGAGATCGAGGATTTACAATCCATCAAGGCCAAACTCCTGACCAGAGTCAACACCCTGACCGACGAGGACAAAGCATGGCTCGAACAGTTCAAAAAATACGAATAGTACTCTTTATAGGGCTTTTGAGCCTCACGGCCGGTGCCGGTACCAATGCCGTCACTTCTGCCCACCGTCTCCTCTACCTAAGCGGCGAAGACACCCTCAGCAGTGGGGGGTATGCTCTGGAGGATGGGCAAAAGATCGGGGTACTCTTTTTTCCGTTTTCGTATGAGTTTTCATCCGACAACACCAGCAGTCTCTACCTGCACGCCAGCCCCGGATACGGCGCGACCCAATACGGCTCCAAAACATGGATGAAACTCTACAGCCTCAAACTCGGCGGCGGCCTGCGATACAGCACCGGAACTGACAGCGCTTTGCGTATCGGCGGGACATATCAGCTCTCCCTCTTCGATCCGGACAGTGGTATCACCGGCAAAGGGTACGATGTAACAGCCGAGTACAGCTACCGCCCTTGGTTTGGCGAATGGAATCCGTACATGACCACCCAACTACGCTACTGGGGCAGCTCCGTTACGCACGCAGGTACCACCGATACCACCCACTCTCTCAGCGCCAAAGCCCAACTCGGTGTGATCACCCCTACCCTCGCCCGTCCGTTTGATCTCCCCTTGCGTTTGGAACTCTACGGGGGTGGCATCTATCTGCGGGGAGACCTTCCCCGGATTTTGCAAACCCAGTATCTGACCTATGCCGGGGTCAAAGCCTATCTGCAAAGCCCAATCCTCACCGATTACATCAGCGATATTACCTTCAGCGTGCAAGCCGTACGAGGGGAGAAGTTCAAAGGGTTTTATCTTGGGGCTGGGGTGACGTTTTAAAAAATTCATGTTATACTACTTTTTAAAACTCAAGAAAGAAATCTTATGCAACTTCTGTTTTCAGTTCTTATTTCTACAATACTACTTTTCAATCTCAACGGTTGTAATGATGATTTTCAAGAGAGCGATTTATCACAAGATGATCAAATCCTAAAAAATGCTTATGAAAATAAAATATCAGATATACAGGTTCACGGCACCGGCAAAGTGACAAAACTTTTATCTGATGATACAGATGGGAGTAGGCATCAACGCTTCATACTCAAATTAAATTCTGAGCAAACTCTTCTCATTGCACACAATATTGATATCGCTCCACGTATCGAAAACTTATCACAAAATGATACGGTAGAATTTTACGGCGAATATGTTTGGAATTCAGAAGGTGGTATCATTCATTGGACACACCACGATCCAAATGGGCAACATGAAGATGGATGGCTTAAACATCAAGGCGTGAAGTACGATTAGATTGGCTATTTTCCACAAACGCCTCCGCATCCCACGCCTCAATTCCTGCTTCCACCGCTTTGGTCGCCATCAGGCCGGTGGCTTCTGCTGAGAGCAGGTTTTTCTCCCGATCATACAGCTTCGCACTCCGTACGCCGCAACTGGGGGAGCGGTCTTTGCCGATGAAGAGATCAATATCGGGGTGGGTGTCGAAGAAGGCATCGGCGTAGGCTTCTACCGGAGGGCTAAGATCAGCTCCGGTAAGATTTGACAGCGCTTTGATCCCCTGCTCTGTCTCGATCAGATCCATCGTCGGGCGAGGAGTGCCAAAGGCAAAATCCTCCGGGCAGAACGCGACGATCTCTACCCCTTTGAGTTTCTCCAACAGCTTGGCATTGTAGTTTTCTCTCCCGTCATAGCGGCAGCGGTTGCCAAGCAGGCAGGCGGAGATAGCGACTTTTTTCACAGCAACTCCGGCCGGTACTCGAAATGCATTGTATCAAAGTGCCGCCACTTCCCTCCCCAGATAAAACCGTGTTTTTCGAAGACTTTTACAATGGGGATAGGGATTTGGTTCTGGTATTTCATCCCCTTGCTCCAGCGCCAGTAGGCGGAGTATTTGACGTTGATATCAATCGCCGCACCGAAGCTGTGGACGCTGAGGCGACGGGTACCGGCGATGGTGCGCCACTTGAACGTCCCGCCGATGGGGACAAGATATTTGCGATATTCCGGATGATGTTTTAGCAGACGTTTCAGGTCACGTTCTACCGCCTTCAGGTGCCGGTGAACGTCGTTGACGGTGGTTACGCGGACTTTGCGTCCAAACCAGTCAATCGTCGTCAGATGACGACGCACCTCCCCAGCCGAATTACCGTACATATGACGAAAAAACCGCTCATTGCGGTACCGCCCCGGATCGTGTTTGGTGTGGGTATAGCTCTCTTTGGTGTATGAATAGGTAAACATATCCTCGATATCGGCACGCTTGAGGATCTTATCTTCGCTCTCCCGCTTGCCGTCATCATAGACCATCCTGGTTCCGTCTTTCCAGATAATGTGATTGTTTTGGCATGTTTTCAGCTGAGGGTACGTGCGGATCAGTTTGCGTGCATGGCTGTCACATCTGGCATACACCCAAACACTCAAAATCACAAAACCCCAAACAACCTTTTTCATTTTTCATCTTTCATTTTTCATCTTTCATTACACTGTGCACCCGCACCCGGGGTCAGGTGATTCATGATGCATCGTACCGACGCATCACAAATCACCAGACCCCTTACATTCATTTTTCATCTTTCATTTTTCATCTTTCATTACACTGTGCACCCGCACCCGGGGTCAGGTGATTCATGATGCATCGTACCGACGCATCACAAATCACCAGACCCCTTACATTTTATTTTTCATTCCCTGAAAGATCACCACCGACTTGATCTCGGTAAACTCTTCGAGGGTGTATTTGGGTCCCTCACGCCCGATGCCTGAGAGCTTCGATCCGCCGTAAGGTTGGATATCGAACCGGACGGTGGGGATGTCATTGACCACCACCCCTCCGGCCTCGGCATCGGCGATGAAGCGCTGTGTCGTGGCGAGCGAATCGGTGAAAATGCTGTACTGGAGTCCGTAGGGGGAAGCGTTGATTTTCTCCATCGCCGTCTCGTAGTCGGGGACGCTGACCAGGCTCACGATGGGGGCAAACACCTCCTCACAGACGATCTTCATCTCATCGGTGACATTGGTCATCACCGTGGGAGGAAAGACCCCGTCGATCTCTTCGCCACCGGCAGTGACGATCGCCCCCTCGTCCTTGGCACTGGCGACCCAGCTGCGGGCGCGGTGGCGGGCATCATCGTTGATCAGCGGACCCATGAAAGTCGCTTCGT
>JALVQH010000234.1:3523-4044 GCA_027031505.1 Campylobacteraceae bacterium
ACGCTTCATAGACCTCTTCGTGGACATAAATGCGCTGGAGGGAGATGCACACCTGCCCGCTGTTATAAAAGGCGCCAAACGCACACTTCCGGGCTGCATCCTCCAGATCGGCATCCTTGTCCACGAAGCTGGCGGCATTGCCCCCAAGCTCAAGGGCGACCTTTTTTATCCCGGCTGTTTTGGTAATGATTTTACCCACACCGACAGATCCGGTGAAGCTCACCGCACGGGGGATCGGACTCCCCACGAGAGCTGAGCCCACATCGGCATCTCCATAGACCACACTCAGCGCATCGGGGATGGCATATTCACTGTCGATGAAGAGTTTGGCGAGACGGTAGGCTGTCAGAGGGGCTTCGGGGGTGGGTTTGAGGACGACGGTGTTGCCCGCTCCGAGAGCCGGAGCGATTTTGTGCGCGACGAGATTAAGCGGGAAGTTAAACGGCGTGATCGCCACCACCACCCCCAGCGGTACCCGCTGGTAATACGCCATCGCCTTGCGGCCGCTCGGTGCGGCATCG
>JALVQH010000235.1 GCA_027031505.1 Campylobacteraceae bacterium
GAAACACAACTGTGTCGCCACGATCGATGTGCGCCAGACCAAGCTGGCACGGCTGGCCAGGCACGACTGTATCATCCCGTTTGAATCGAACCTGATGATCCTCAATATGATGGCGTATGTTATCCTTGATGAGGAGCTGTATGATCGGGATTTTGTCGCGCGTCGTACGACGGGATTTGAAGCATATCGGGAGAAGATCCTGAATGACCCGTACGCCGACCCCCGCTTTTTCGAGCAGGTGGAGGGGTACGAGTATCTTGCCAAACAGATCCCCAACATCGCCCGCGAATACGCCATCCGCCGCTCGATGATCTTCTGGGGGCTGGGACTCACCGAGCACATCGACGGCACCGCCTCGGTGATGGCTGCGACCCATCTGGCGCTCCTGACAGGCAACATCGGCAAGACCGGTGCCGGGCTCATGCCGCTGCGGGGGCAGAACAATGTCCAGGGTGCCTGCGACATGGGGTGCCTGCCGTACTATCTGCCCGACTATCAGGTGCCCGAGACGATCGGGATGATGACGCCGCAGCTTGTCGAGGCGATGAAGCGGGGGGAGATCCGGGCATTGCTCAACATGGGGGAAGACCTCGCCCACATCCACCCCAACCAGAACAAGATCGACGTTGCCTTGAAACAATTGGATTTCCTGATGGTGCTGGAGCTCTTCGAGACCGAAGTGACCCGCTATGCCGACATCGTCATCGGGGTCAAATCGGCCTACGAGAAGACCGGCGTCTACATCAACGCCATGCGCCGTCTCCATCTCTCCCAACCGCTGGTGGAGAGCGACCTGCCCGACGACTGGGAGGTACTCACCCGGCTGGCGCACGCACTCGGGGATGGGGCGAATTTCCCGTTTGCCACCTCGCAGGATGTGTGGGACGAAGTGCGCACCGCCGCCCCCCGGCGTTTCAGCGGCGCCGACTATTACCGGCTGGAGCGCCACCGCAAACGGGGGATGCAGTGGCCGATCTATCATGAAGATACTCCGGTGCTCCACCTGCTCGATTTCCGCACCGAGGATGGGCTGGGACGTTTCCATTATCACCCGTGGCAAAAGCGCGGTATGGTCGAGGCGATTGTGGAAGGGCGCTTTTTTACCGGCCGCTCCACCGGATACTACCTCACCACCGGCCGTACGCTGGCGCACTACAACAACGCCGCCCAGACCAGACGGAGCCGCAAGCTCGACACCAAATACGACGAAGATGTACTCCTGATGCCCCTTGAGGATGAGGGGAAATACGGCGACCGGGTGATCCTCCGCAGCCCTCACGGTGAGACCGAAGCCCTCAGCGTCCGCTATACCGACACGATCCGCCCCCGCACCCTCTTCGCCACCTTCCACCACGCAGCAAGCCGCATCAACACACTTTTCGGTGACGAAGCCGATGAGGTGGTGATGACCGCACGGTTCAAATCGGTCGAAGTGGAGGTGATCCCGGTGGGGGATGTGGTGGGGTGCAGCTGATATATCAGTGAATAGTGAATAGTGAATAGTGTTGCGCCAAAAAAATTATGACAATCTGACATATTTTTCGCTGTTTGTTCTTTTTTGGTTTATACTTCATGGATGAAACGCTGAAAGGATTTCTCCATGAAGGAACTTACCGTGCCGATCCACGAGAAGATCTACACATTATGCGGAAAACGGATTATGCTTGACGTGATCACAGAAGAGGCGTATGTATCTACAAGATCACACTTTGTGACCTTAGAGACCGGAGGAGGCAAAAACTTGATGTCGCAATTTGCGACCTCAAGTTTGGAAAAGACCGATACAGTCATAATGGATTTCTTCCGGGGAGGCGCTTGATGCAACGCACTCTCCTCAAACAGTTCGGCAACGACGCCGAGACCCTTGCGACCCAGTTCCTCGAAGAGGCCGATTTCCAGATCGTCGAGCGCAATTACTACGCCCGCAAACTTGGAGAGATCGACATCATCGCCCGGAAGGGGGGAGTGCTGCACTTCATCGAGGTCAAAAGCAGTGGCCGGAAATTTGACCCGATTTACAATCTCACTCCCACCAAAATCGCACGGGTAATTCGATCGGCACATTATTATCTCAAAACTCACGGCCTGGATACAGCATATTGCATCGATGCACTGCTCGTACGCCGGGGAGAAGTAGAGCTGATTGAAAATATCACATTGTAAACCTGATCAAGGCAGATTTTCTCACAGAGAGTGTGTGGAAATTAGAAGATAGAAATTAGAAATTTATTTCGGAAGTTTTCGTGGGAGTTTGTTACAGGTTTCTCACAGAGAGTGCAAGCACAAGGAAGGTTGCGTGAAGGAGTGTACGCCCAGTACACCCCTCTCATGCTTTAGCATCGGAGGTGTCGGCATTTAGTGCCAGTCATGACTGAACGTCTCCTTCAAAGATGCGGCAAAATACCGCAAAAAGCAGCAAGGCTGCGTGAGCCAACCGCTGAGGTCAATCAATAGTAAGTTTTGCGAGAGTTTATCGTAGATTTGATCGATCGGCGTGAGTAGAGAGAGGGAGCGTACCCGGGCGTCTCCTATGCCTTTGGCATATACGGATCGCCGTGCGAGTCGAAGCATAACAAGCAGTTGTTATGCTTTTTTCGCCTCTCCCGTGACCGAACGGCGCGAAGCCGATCGGTCGAAGATGCGATGAAATGTCGCAAAAATCAGTGGAGACCTTTCCACTGAGATTTCTTCCACAGATACGCCAGCAGCGTAAAGATGAAGAAGAATCCGAGTACCCACGGGCCGATGGCCTGGCGCTTGGGCTTGGAGGGATCACCGGTCTCTTCGAGGTAGGCGATCACTTTTTCGAAGCCCTCTTTGCTCACACCCACACGCGGCATGGCGGTGCCGGGGAGTTCAGACTGGGGGTTCTCGATGAAATTGCGCATGAAGTGCTCACTGCGGGCACGGATCATGATGCTCAAGTCAGGCGGCAGTTTGCCCATGTATTTGGCGAGGTGATCCTGGTACTCGGCCACTTTGAGCTTGAACTTCATGGCATCGGGATCCTGACCGGTTATGATGTTTTTCTTGGTCTTGGGGACATCGCCGATCTGGGTCCATTTGCCGTAACGGTCGGCGTGGCAGCGGCCACAGGCGGCGACAAAGGCCTCTTTGGGTGCGATCTCTTTGGGTGCGATCGATTTGAGATAGGCGACGATATTGGCGGCCGTCTGCTCATCCGGTGCGACCACCGGCATGGGGTACTGCTTGCCCCCTTTGAACTTGTGTGCCACCATAGCGGTGTGGGTCGGATCCATGATGAAGCGCACAAGGAATTTCTCGTCAAACACCGCACCGGCGGTGCTCAGATCGGGGGGATTGACCCCATAGGCGGCGGCGGACGCGGCGGCATCCATCGGCGCCTTCATCTTCTGAGACTCGATGCCGTGGCATCCGGTACAGGCGCTGATCATCGCTTTGCCGGCGGCGGCATCCCCTTTGGCGGTAACCGCTTTGAGATCGGGGTATTTGAAATCTTTGAATTCGTAGACGATCTCGTTCCCTTTCTCATCCACTTTTTTGTGCATCTGATGGTGAGCGTACGGCTCGACTCCGTAGTAGGTAATCAGCGTGAAAAACGCCACAACGGCGAGAATTTTAAACTCTTTCATTATTTGTTACCTCCTGCGAGTTTTTCTGCTTTGGTGATGAACGGCAGGGCGAACCACAGGATGATGAAGGTATACGCTGCGATTTTGCCGATCATGGCAAAGGTGGGATCGGTCGGAGGCAGTTTACCCATGATGGTCAACACAACCATATCGATCAGGAGCAGCCAGAACCAGCAGCGGAACGGACGACGGCGATTGGCCGGGGCGACATTGGGACTGCGGTCGAGGAACGGCAACAGCATGAAGATCACCTGCGCGAAACCGAACCAGATCAGACCGACGTCTTTGGAGAAGGGACGGAGGATCTCATAACTCCAGAGGAAGTACCACTCGGGGTAGATGTGTGCCGGTGTTTTGAGCGGATCAGCCGGATCGAAGTTGACCGGATCCATCGCGAACTCGAAGTGGTAGAACACGAGATAGAAGA
>JALVQH010000236.1:0-1776 GCA_027031505.1 Campylobacteraceae bacterium
CGGTGCGATGCCGTCCTCTTCGGTGCCATCGGCGGCCCCAGATGGGACAGCCTCGAGCGCCATCTGCGCCCTGAGAGCGGACTGCTGGGGCTACGCAAAGCGATGGGCACCTTTGCCAATCTTCGTCCGGCAACGGTGTATGATGAGCTGATCAATGCGTCGACTCTCAAGCCCGAAGTGGTCAGCGGCGTTGACATCATGGTCGTTCGGGAGCTCACCGGCGGGATCTATTTCGGGCAGCCGAGGGAACAGCATGTCGACCGGGCGTTTAATACCATGATCTACACCCGTGAGGAGGTGCTCCGGATCGCCAGAGTGGGCTTCGAGATCGCGATGAAGCGGGACAAGCGCCTCTGTTCGGTCGACAAAGCCAACGTCCTCGAGGTGAGCCAGTTCTGGCGTGACATCGTCGAAGAGGTGGCGGCGGAGTATCCGGAGGTGGAGCTGAATCACATGTACGTCGACAATGCCGCGATGCAGTTGGTTCGCGACCCCCGGCAGTTTGACGTGATCCTCACCGGCAACATTTTCGGGGATATTCTCTCCGATGCGGCAAGCATGCTCAGCGGGTCGATCGGACTGCTGCCGAGTGCCAGCACCGGCGAAGGGGTGGGGTTGTTCGAGCCCATCCACGGTTCGGCACCCGACATTGCCGGGCAGGGGATCGCCAACCCCATCGCCACCATCGCCAGTGCGGCGATGATGCTCCGATATGCATTGGGTGAGGAGAAAGCCGCCGACCGGATCGATGCGGCGATCAAACGGACACTCCATGAAGGGTACCGTACCGGGGATATCGGGGCGTTTGATGCCCGGGAGATTTGTACCACGGATGAGATGGGGGGCATCATCGCCAACTATGCCTCTGAAGCATAGGAGAAGTGATGGAGCAGCGCGCACGTGTCCTTATCGACTGCCCGGACGAAAAAGGGCTGGTGTATAAAATCTCCAAAGTCTTTTATGACCGGGATCTCAACATCGAAAACAACCGGGAATTCGTCGACGGAGAGAACGACCGTTTTTTCATGCGAACCGTCGTTACCGGCCTCTTTGAGCCGGACGATGTCAAGCAGGCGCTCGAAGATGTCGTGCCCGCGCAGTCGGATATCCGACTCGTCCTCCCCCGGCGCAAAAAAATTCTGATCCTTGCGACCAAAGAGGCGCATGCCCTTGGGGACATCCTGATCCGGCATGCCGAGGGGGAACTCGAAGCCGACATCGAGGCGGTGATCGCCAATCACAATACCCTTCGATCCCTCGTGGAGCGGTTTGGTATCCCGTTTCACGCGATCCCGGCTGATGGGCTCTCCCGCGAAGAGCACGAAGCCAAAGTGATGGCGCAGATCGACCGGTACGATTGTGACTACATCGTCCTCGCCAAATACATGCGGATCCTCACCCCGGCATTTGTCGCGGCATACCCCAGAAAGATCATCAACATCCACCACTCGTTTTTGCCGGCATTTATCGGTGCAAACCCCTACAAACAGGCCTACGATCGGGGGGTCAAAATCATAGGCGCTACGGCACATTTCGTTACCGACGATCTCGACGAGGGGCCCATCATCGCCCAGGACGTGATCCCTGTCAACCACCGTTTCGGGTGGGAAGAGATGCGACGTGCCGGGCGGGATGTCGAGAAAGTGGTGCTTTCACGTGCGCTGGCGCTGGTGCTGCACGACCGGGTGTTTGTCAATGGCAACAAGACGGTCATTTTTTGAGTTAGGAATCAGGAGTGAGGAGTGAGGAATTTTGGTATGCGTTGCGGTGCAACGC
>JALVQH010000236.1:1786-4020 GCA_027031505.1 Campylobacteraceae bacterium
CGCATAGGGTATGCAATTGCACACCAAAATCGAGCAACGATTTATCGAAATATCCACGTAATGTCACCATTGCAGGGTGCGCAATGGCGCACCCTGCGCGGGAGATGACAAAAAAATGAGGACGTTCTATGTTGAACATCGTACTCGTCGAACCGCAGATTCCGCCCAATACCGGGACGATTGGGCGGCTGTGTGTCAATCTCGGGGCGACGCTTCACCTCGTCAAACCTCTGGGCTTTGATATCGATGACAAGGCGGTCAAGCGGGCAGGGCTGGACTACTGGGCGTATCTTGATCTTGTGGTGTGGGAGTGTTTTGACGATTTTCTTGCCGCACATCCCATCGATAATCATACCCATCTGGCGACAACCAAAACCGACCGCCTCTACTGGGATGCCGAATTTCAGCGGGGGGATTATCTCCTGTTCGGTTCCGAGACACGCGGTCTGGATGAACGCCTTTTGCTGGCACACCCCGACCGCTGTCTGACCATCCCGATGGGTCCGGGAGGACGCAGCCTCAACCTCGGGGTGAGTGTCGGGCTGGTAGCGTACGAAGCGCTGCGGCAGAATTATGAGGGATTTGAGAAGATCACCATTGAGAACAAGGAGAGAGGATGAGTATCGGCGATATTTTCTACATCATTGCGATTGTGGTGTTTTCGTGGATGACCTTCGCGATCATCCGTGGAAATTTTCAACGGAAATTCAACGAACACGGAGAGCGAATCGATCTGATCAAAAAAAAGAGCCGGGACAATCAGCGTAAAGAATGAAAACTGATCTCCCCGTCGGCTTTTTCGGCTTTGATTCGTTGATACATATTGAGAAGGCGAAAAACCACCTCTTCGATTGAGTGATTGGTGCCGGAGATTTCAATTTCGCTGCAATAGATATTCCTGGCTCCTTTTTCACGAAGCTTCCCAACCATGCGATTCATAAAATAGTACCCCCCGTCGATCGAAGTTCCCTGGCATAAAATCGCATAAAGGTTTTGAGGTGCATCGATCTCCAACAGCACATCGGTTTCCCGTTTTTCATGTCTGATAACGGTTTCGAAATCGTCGAGGCTGGCAGAAAAAAGAGCAACGACAAACGAATCCTGCCGTCGATTGTCAAGGAGATAATAGAGCAGCTCTATCCCATGTTTTATTTTGTCAAGCAGATGGATGAGCTTTTTGATATCTTTTTCTTTGAGACCCTGATCGCTCTTGCGTTTTTTGAATTTTTCTGCCATACGATACTCCTTTTGCGCATCTTATTATAACCAAAAGATATTTCAGAAGATTGAATGTTCTTCCCTCCGGGCGATCTTTTCGATCAAGCGTGTTACCATCCGCACCCCGGCACCGCTGGCACCGTGGGGGTTTTCACCCCAGGCCGATTCGACGAAAGCCGGGCCGGCGATGTCGATGTGCGCCCAGCGGTCACGGTGGTGTTCGTCGATGAATTCTCCGAGGAAGAGTCCGGCGGTGATCGCGCCGCCGTAGCGGGTGTTGGCGATGTTGCACACATCGGCGATCTTGCTCTCAATCGCTTTGCGCAGGTGACGGTTGAATTTCAGCTCCGTGGCGATCTCACCGCTGAGGGTCTCTCCGGCGTAGAGGACTTTCTGCACCGGATCGGCGTGAAAGCCCATCACCCCGGAGGTGTACTGCCCGACCCCCACGACACAGGCACCGGTGAGGGTCGCCAGATCGTAGAGGTAGTCAGCCTGGACCTCCTGCTGGGCGTAGGCGAGCACATCGGCCAGCACGAGGCGTCCCTCGGCATCGGTGTTGCGTACTTCGATCGTCTTGCCGTTTTTGGCGCGGAGGATGTCGTCGGGCTTGTAGGCATCCCCGCCGATCATGTTTTCGACTGCTCCGATGAAACCGTGCACTTCGACGGGGAGCCCCAGTTCGCTGACGGCTTTGAGGATCCCCAGCACGGCGGCACCGCCGCTCTTGTCGGCTTTCATCGTCACCATGAAGTCGGCCGGCTTGAGGCTGAGTCCGCCGCTGTCGTAGGTGAGCCCCTTACCCACGAGACTGATGGTGGCGACGGGGTTTTTGGGGGTGTACGCCAGGTGAATGAGGCGGGGGGCATGGCGGCTGGCACGGGCAACGGCGAGCAGAGCCCCCATGTTCTCTTTCTGGATCTTTTTTTGCTTGAGGATGGTGATTTTGAGATGATTTTTTTGAGCCAGTTTTCTGGCGGTTTTGGCCATCACCTTTGGATAAAAGTCATCCGGTG
>JALVQH010000237.1 GCA_027031505.1 Campylobacteraceae bacterium
CACCCCCGTCGAGGAAGACCACTGATCTTGCTAAACATGATCTATCTCCACAAGAAGGCGAATGGCCTCACACCCTCTTGATCCCCCTCTGAGATCCAAGAAAAAGTATCAGCGCCACTGCGCTCACCATGATGATTGTCGCGCCGCTGGTGAGGTCGTACTGGTAGGAGAAGAAGAGCCCGGTGAGGGTGAAAAGGGTCGAGAGGATGCCGGAGAGGAGCATCATGGCTCCGAGAGAGCTGGAGAGTTTTTCGGCGATGTAGATGGGGATGGTGAGGAGAGCAATGACGAGGATAAGGCCGACAACTTTGATGGCGATGACGACGGTGAGGGCGGACATCACAAGGATCAGGGTGTAAAAGAAGGGGACATGGATGCCGCGCAGGGCGGCGTATTCGCTATCGTAGGAGACGGCGAGGATGTCGCGGTAGCGGAGGGTGACGATGAGGAGGATCGCAACGGTGAGAACCGCCATGTAGTAGATGTCGTCTCGGCTCACCGCGAGGATGGAGCCGAAGAGGTAGCTGAGCAGATCGACGTGGTAGCCGGGGGTGAGGTCGATGAGGATGATCCCGATCGCCATCCCCACCGCCCAGATCAATCCGATGAAGGTGTCCATCCGCTCACGCTGATGGAGGGTGATCCAGGCCATGAAGAGGGCGGCAGCTACAGCGAAAAGGGAAGCGCCGAAGAAGATCGGGAAGCCGAAATAGACTGCCAGTCCGATCCCACCGTAGGCGGTGTGGGCGATGCCGCCGCTGAGGAAGACCATCCGGTTAACCACGACGAGTGAGCCGATGATCCCGCTGGCGATGCTGACGAGGATGCCGGCGAGGATGGCGTTCTGGATGAAATTGTAGGAGAGTGCTTCGATCATCGGGATCTCTCTTTCTGACTCAAAAGCTGGAGCATCTCCACTTCGCAGAAGTGTTCGTCCTCTCCACCCTCGGGGCGGAAACGGTTCTCCACGTCGTGGAAGGTGAGTCGTTTGTTGATGTAGGCGACTTTGTTGGCGTATCCGAGGATCACCGAAATGTCGTGACTGACGACGATGACGGTGAGGTGTTCATTGAGCATTTTCAGCAGATCGTAAATCTGCTTCTGCCCCGCCACGTCGATGCTGGCGGTGGGTTCATCGAGGAGGAGGATCCGGGGATGGGCGCACAGGGCGCGGGCGATCATCACCCGCTGGCGCTGGCCGCCTGAGAGGGAGCCGATCCGGACGTCGGCGTAGGCATCCATCCCCACCTGTGCCAGCACCCCCATCGCGCACGCTTTCTCCTCCGGACGGTAGCCGAAGAGGGGGCGTTTGTGCCCGACATGCCCCATCATCACCACTTCGATCACTTTGATGGGGAAGTTGGTGTTGATGTTGGTGTTCTGGGGGACGTATCCGATCTCGGAGAGGCGGTTTTTCGGCGCATCGCCGAGGATCTCCACGGTGCCGCTTGTTGGGGTCTCGATCCCGAGGATGGTCTTGAGGAGGGTCGATTTGCCCCCGCCGTTGGGCCCGATGATGGCGAGGAAATCCCCTTCCTCCACTTCGAGATTGATGTCCTCGAGGACGGGCTCTTTGTGGTAGGCGAAATTGAGTTGTTTAATGGACAGGATGGACATGAGCAATTGCTTTTGCCAAGCCAATGAGGTTTTGAGACCAGTGGGGGTCGAGCGGGCTGATGGTCACGACGGGTACCCCCACTTCCCGGGCGATTTGGCGCGCCACCTTCTGGCTGAATTCCGGGGCAGTCAGTACGGCCGTGACCTGCTCCTCTTTGGCCTCCTTGATCAGGCGGATCACCTGTTTGGGTTTGGGGGTTTTCCCGCTCGCTTCGATGGCGATCTGGGTGAGGTTGTAGGTGTGGGCGAAATAGCCCCAGGCGGGGTGGAAGACCATGAATTTGGTTCCTTTCGGGGTGCGGGCGAGGATTTTCCTGATGGTGGCATCGGTCTGTTTCACCCGTTTCAGAAACGTTTCGTAGTTTTGCTTGTAATAGTCACGGTTGGCCTGATCCCGGGCAGCAAGTGCCCGGTAGATGTCGGCTGCGATGATGGCGACGTTGGCGGGACTGGTCCAGATGTGGGGATCGAGACCGTCGTGATGATGCCCCTTCGCTTGATCTGCCCGGGCGTGTGCTGCTTCTACGTGGTGGTGAGGGATCGTCATGGGCATTTTGGTGACCCCTTCGGAGAGATCGACGATCGTCATGCGGGCGTTCTGGTCGGCAAATCTCGGCAGCCACACCTCCTCGAACTCCACCCCGATGGCAAAGTAGATATCGGCTCGGGCGATTGCTTTCATCTGTGAGGGTTTGGGCTCGTAGGTGTGGGGGGAGTTGCCGGGCAGCACCATGACGGTGACCTGCACTTTGTCCCCGCCGATCGCTTCGACGAACGTTTTCTCCGGCAGGACACTGACAACGGCATTCACCTGCGCGGCGAGTGCGGCGATGCCGAGTAGAAGTAATGAGACGATTTTTTTCATGAAGTGTTCCTTTATGCGACTATGTTGCATTTGCGGAATCATAATCTATCCGTCCTTAAATGCGACTGAGTTGCATTAAAGTATTTTTGGGCTATACTTCCGCCATGGATATCGAAAACACACTGCGTGAAAAAAAGATCAAACTCACCGCCGCGAGGGTCACGCTGCTGGAGCTGCTGGCAGGCGCCCCCAGACCTCTGTGCTATGAGGATATCAAAGAGCGGATCACGATGGACAAAGCTACCTTCTACCGCAACATGATCACCTTTGAAGAGGCGGGGCTGCTGAATGCATTTGAGTCCCACACCAAAATGCGCTATTATGAGTTGCGGCTTGCACCCCATGCCCATTTCGTCTGCCGGATCTGCAACGGAGTGGAGTGTCTTGAGGGGATTGCCCTGCATCTGCCGGGGTATGAGATCAGCAATGTGATCGTCAACGGGGTGTGTCGGAGGTGTGGGGAAAGGAGAGATCAGACGTCTTGACAACCGTACCGCATTACGGTACAATTGAAAAAATTCTCGAGGAGAAGTGATGGTATCCGTCAACCAATTCCGATCCAATCTGAAGCACTATGTCGATCGGGTGATTGATGATCATGAGCCGATCGAGGTGACGCGCAAAAACGGGGAGCCGTTTGTGGTGATCTCCGCGGAGGATTACCGGCGGGAGCAGGAGACGTTGTATGTGCTGAGCAATGAGAGTTTGATGGAGCAGATACGGGCTTCTCTTGAGACATTCCAGTCCGGTCAGGGGTATGTGCCCGATGCGGAAGAGCTGGAGTGGGAATAGTGCGGTCGCTTGTCTTCGAAGGGGACACATGGCTCCGTTATGAAGCGCTTCGTTCCCGCGACAAAGTGATGCACAAAAACCTCGTCAAAATCCTCAAGCAGCTGCAACGGGACGATCCCACACAGGGCTACGGCCACCCCGAACCTCTTCGTCACGCCCTCAGCGGCATGTGGTCGCGCCGCCTGACCCGGAAAGACCGGTTTGTCTACACATTCGATGAGACCTCTATTCATATCTTTGCCATCGGAGGGCACTATGGAGACACTTGAGACCACCCCCCTCGATCTCTACGCACGGGTCGAAGATCTCCTCGGCGTCAAGGAGGCGGCTCCGGATCTCTATGCCCATTATCTGCTGGCGTTGCAGGGTGTCGACCAGGATGTCGACATGAAAGCACTGCTCGATGTGGGGTGCGGAAGCGGGGATTTCATCGCCGGGATCGCGCCGGCGTTTCCGGAAGCGACGTTCCGGGGGATCGATCTGAGTGGTGAGATGGTCGCCCGTGCCCGGGAGCAGGGGGTCGAGGCCGATGTGATCGATCTGTGTGACGATCCGGGGCGTTACGATGTGATTACGGCGGTGTTCGATATGCTCAACTACCTCGACGGGGCGGCATTGCGGCGCTTTGGGCGGTGTGTGCGGGAGCACCTGCAAGCGGGTGGTGTGTTTCTGTGCGATACCAATACCCTGCACGGGTTTGAGAGTGTGGCGGTGGGGAGTTTCAT
>JALVQH010000238.1 GCA_027031505.1 Campylobacteraceae bacterium
GATACACGCAGATTGCACTGGCCAAACACCTGAATGTCTCCCGTTCGCTGGTCTCCAAAATAGTCAAAGCAGAACGTCCATAGGTGGATATTCAACGTCTGACCCTTAAACATATATTATGCTATAATGACACATACAAAACAAACGATACACCATTACACAGGAGCTCTCCATGATCGTCGATACCCATATCCATCTTGATGATGCGCGGTACGCTGAGGATCTCGAGGCGGTGCTGCAGCGGGCACGGGAGGCGGGAGTGACCCGGTATATTATCCCGGCTGCCGATCCCGACACCCTGCCGCGTGCGGTGGAGCTGGCCGAGCAATATGAGGATATCTTTTTTGCCGTGGGGGTTCACCCCTATGATGCAGCCCGATACGACCGAAGTGAGCATGAGGCACTGATCGAACATCCCAAATGCGTGGCCGTGGGTGAGATCGGACTGGACTATTCGCGGCTGCCTGAAAATGAGCTGGAAATCGATGTGATGAAGCGGCTCCAGCACGATGTTTTCGTCGATCAGATCGATCTGGCCAACACCTACGGCAAACCCATCATCGTCCACATCCGTGACGCCAGCCGCGATGCACAGGTTGTTCTCGAAACTCACGCCGGGGAGCAGGGTGGGGTGCTTCACTGCTTCAATGCCGACCACAAACTGCTTAAACTGGCTGAGCGGGGATTTTATTACGGGATCGGCGGGGTGATTACGTTCAAAAATGCCCGGAAGCTTGTCGAAGTTTTTCCTCTGATTCCTGACAATCGCCTTCTTGTTGAGACCGACGGACCTTATTTGACACCCCATCCGTATCGCGGGGAGCGTAATGAGCCGGCATATTGTGAGTTGATTACCGAAAAAATGGCTGAACTCAGAGGTATTCCACTTGCTGCTTTGCAGGGGATGTGTCGCGAAAATACCATGAGGCTGTTCGGCATATGAGACGGCTGCTTCCTGTCTGGCTGGGTATATTGCTGGCAACACAACTCTGCGGTGCCGTTGATCTGGCAAAAAAATTTCCAAGCTACCGTTTTGTAATGCAGAAACTTGATATCAATGAAAGCTATATTCGCAATCCTCAATTTATCGAATTTGTGGAAAAAAACGAGGCCAAATACCGCCGTTTTTATACCCATTCGGTTCAGCGGGGAGCCAAACTCATCTCCACATTTACTGAACTGTTGTTGAGCAATGGACTGAGTCACCTGTTTGTTTACCTTTCCATGACCGAGTCGGGCTTCAAGCCTTATGCCAGATCCAACAGGAGTGCAGCCGGTCTGTGGCAGTTCATGGCTGCAACGGCACGAAAACTCCATCTTCGAGTTGATAACAGGATCGATCAGCGCTACGATCCTGTTGCGTCCACCCAGGCTGCCATGCGCTACATCAATACCCTGTATCGAAAATTCGGGAAAAACTATCTCGTTATGATGGCATACAATTGCGGTGAAGGACGCATGATCCGGACGATCCAGCGAGCCGGAACGGATGATTTTGCAACACTGATGGATGCAAAACGCCATCTGATTCCGGTCGAAACGCGCAATTATCTCATGAAGATCCTCCTCCTCTCCATGATGGGAGAGCACATTATCGTAAGCCAAAAACCCGAAGAGAAGAGACTCAAGCAAAAAATAATTGACGGTAAAACTTTCGTCAATGTGGTGGCCGGTACCCGAATCGCCGATCTGCTCAAGATACTTGATATGAGTCTGCTTGAATTTACGGCGATCAATCCTCAGATTACCACCGACAGAATTCCACCCGATGCGTTTCTTGTCCAGATTGCTATTCCGGCCGAGAAGTGGCAGCAGTTTCATGATCACTATTCCCCGCCGTCGCTTCAGGATATCTATGCCCGGAAGCATTACCGTCGTCTCATTGCCCACATTGTAACCTCCGGAGAAACCCTGAGCAGTGTAGCGGCTCAATACGGAGTCGCCCCGCTGGATCTCATCATTGCCAATGAGCTTCCCCGGGCGACGCTTACGGCCGGCCAGCTTCTGATGGTTCCCGTCTCCGAAGCTGAATATGAACGACGTCGCAGATATTGACCAGAACCCTGGCCTTTTTCTTTCTGGGTTCGGGTTTTATCAACCGTGTCAAAGGGAAAAAAAGTCATAATTCATATTAAAAAATGAGACTCTGGAAATGCCCCGTCAAATTTTACGTATTTTGTCCACAGGTTTGCTGGCCGGGACACTGTTGTTTCTGAGCGGATGTTCGTCGCGGGGTCCTTTTGCGGGCGCGTATACCTCCAGGGCACGCCAAAAAGCCACTATGCGCACTTATCGCGTTCGCGGTCGCACCTATCACCCTACCTATGTGCGTATCGGTGATGTGCAGAAGGGGATCTCGAGTTGGTACGGGCCGAATTTTCATGGCAGATATACCAGCAACGGTGAGATTTACAATATGTATAAGATGACTGCTGCCCACAAAACCTGGCCGATGGACACCATAGTTCGTGTCCAGAATCTTGACAACGGGCGCAGTGTTGTTGTTCGGATCAACGATCGCGGGCCGTATGTCAAAGGACGGGTGATTGACTGTTCGTACGCTGCAGCAAGGAAGCTGGGTCTTCACCGTGCCGGAACAGCACATGTCAAGCTCACTGTTCTCGGTTTTGCCGGCAAAGTATACAAACCCCGCGTCCGTGGAAGCACCCGCAGAGCAGCAACATCTGCTGCTGCGAACGGATCTGTTTCGCAAGTGCGATTGACCGATTTTGGTGTACAGGCCGGGGCATTCCGCCAGTACAAAGGCGCCGAAGCGTTTCGCCGACGTTATGCGGCATTCGCCAATCACCGCTTGCGGGTCATCATCCGCAAATTTCCTGTCGGCGGTGCACCGCTGTATCGTGTCTGGATAATGGGCTTTGGCTCAGCGGATGAGGCGATGGATTTCATCCGCGATCACAACATAGGCGGAGGTTTCCTTATCCGTCCATAAATTTCCCAGGGAGTTTACATGATCGAAATCGTACGCGAAACACGTGAAACGCAGATCACCGCCCGCCTCAACCTCTACGGAAGCGGCCAATCCAGCATCGATACGGGTGTCGGCTTTTTTGACCATATGCTCGAAGCGTTTGCCAAACACGCCTGGATCGACCTCGAGGTGGATTGCCGCGGCGATTTGCAGGTGGATGCCCACCATACAGTTGAAGATACAGGGATCGTGCTGGGGGAGTTGCTCGGTCAGGCCGTCTATCCGGTACGCAATATCGAGCGCTACGGCAACGGCATCGTCGTCATGGATGAGGCAGCCATGCAATGCGATCTCGATCTGAGCAACCGTGGATACCTCGTCTTTGAGATGCCGCTCGGAGGCAAAGTAGGGGAGTTTGATGTCGAGCTTGTCGAAGAATTTTTCCGCGCCGTCTCGGCCAACATGCCCCTGACGCTCCACCTGACCTACCTGCGCGGCCGCAACAAACATCACATCATTGAATCAGCATTCAAGGCGTTTGCCGTGGCGCTTCGGCGTGCGGTTACCCCCAACGAACGGGCCGGGGTTCCGAGCACCAAAGGGGTGCTTTGAGAATAAAGAATTAAAAATTGGAAATGCTGTATTGTTTGATCAAATTCAAATACTTCCTTCGATAAAAGCGAGAAATTCTCCGGGTTCCGATACGAGGACTTTTGATTGTTTGAACCCTTTTTTGTCCCGGGTGATAATCCGGTCGATGCCTGAGTAGTGAGCGGAGATATGAACGACACTGTCTTCGTAGTCGGTGCCGTGGATGTTGGCTGCTTCTGCAAGTACCAGCTTGTCCACCGGGGTGATCTCAAATATCCCCAGCAACTTCTTGATAACATCATCAGCTGATTGTTTCCCTCTTTCGCGGCTGACGAGATAGTGGATCGTCGTGATCGCATCGGCGCAGAGGTATCCTTCGATGTGTCGGTTTTCCATCAGAACAAAAATTGATCGAGCCTCTTCCACCAAAGATTCACGCGCAAGCAGCAGATCGAG
>JALVQH010000239.1 GCA_027031505.1 Campylobacteraceae bacterium
AGATGGGGGTGCAATACTATCTGAAGCCGGTAAAAAAAGGCTTTTTTGTCTCCACCTACAGCCTTGAGGTCAACACAACCCTTCCGCTCCATGCCGAACCGCTCCGGGCGTTTCCGTCCGAACTGCGCCGTGTGCGCCTGAATGTCGAGCATGGACCGCTCTTTTTTCTTCATGGTCTGGGTATCGGATTGGCACGCATCACCTCGGCGCAATCTTTTAAACCGTATCGGAAGGTTCTTGCACCTGCCGGTATCGTACTGGAGCCGGAGACAGGAACCTTCCGCACATATGCGACGGTCTCTTTTGCCCGGCAGCTTCATTTCATGGCGCAGGGGGATGCGTTTGCATTCATCGATACAGAGCACAACACGTCCACACACATCGCTCCTGTTGCTTTGACTGCCGACATCGATCCCTGGACTTATGTTGGTGACTATCACATGAAAACCTCCTCGATCGAACTTACGGCTCTCCGGAGGAAGGAGCCGGTTTTTCGGCTGAAAGATCTACGTCTTTCAGGACACATTGATGCGATGCTTCGGGGGATGTTTTTTCTCGGTGATGTGACGATGGAGGCAGCGCACATGCAGATCTATCCTCCCAAAAAAGATCCAATCGACCTGACTCCCCGTTTTGTATTTGCTCTCCGTTCCGAGGAGAATGGAACCGTGGGGCTTGATTGCAGCAGTCAGATGCGTGTGCTCTCCGGTACACTGCCCGATTCGGCCGCACCCATTGTCTCAGCTGAAGGGGCACTCCGTCTCGGAGGGCTCTCCCGGAAAGGTCTTGAGTCATTTTACGGAAAAATACACCGACTCCAAAGTGACCAGATGCATCTCTATCACACCATGATGTCTCAGCAGAATACCCCTGAGACAATGGCAAAATCTCTGGTCAAACTTCAGAGGCTCCAGCAAAAAATACAGGAAGTGATGATTCTTTCGCTCGGTGAGGTATTCCTGCCCGGCCGAAGCACACTGTCATTGCATCTGACACTGGCAACAAGACGCAATCCGGACAATCGTGCCGATGCAACACTGCGTTTGATCGGAGCCTTTCCCAAAGGAGATACCCGCGCAATACAGCGCACATTGCTGACCGGATTTCCGGAACTGTTTACCCTCGATGCCGAGGCGCGACTGGGCAAAACATTTTTGCAGGAGTTTGGTCCGGAAGGGATCCGGGCTCATGCGATGCTGGCATTGCCGATACGTGAAGGGTTTGTCCGTGACGAGAAGAGGGCATTTGTCTCTTCGATTCGCTACACTCCCCGATCGTTGACCGTCAATCACAAATCGATGCCCCAATTGCTCATGGTTCTCAAAATGCTTTTGGGTGGAAGGGGACAGAAATGAATTTTGACTTGTTTTTTGACATTTTTATCGGTAGAATACGCCATTCAACCCCTCAGATAAAAAGGCGATCGATGCGATCAGTAATACCTGTTGTTTTCTCTTTGATGATGGTTCAGAGTATGCTCTTTTCGGCCGATTTTACCCGCTTCAGTGATATGTGCGAACCGACAGAAACCCAGCACTGCCCCAATAAACCTGATGAAGTCAAAGCCCTCCAGGAAGCCCTCAATGCCAATCCGAACCTTTACCTCTACATCAAAGCTGACGGGAAGTGGGGTCTGGGAACCAAAGAGGCGGTAATCGTTTTTCAAGAGCACTACGGTATCCGGCCGGCGCAAGGCTATGTCGGCAGAAAAACCCGTGCCCTCCTTCAGAAAATTGCCGACAGCAATCGTTCTGCCGGTTCCGAAAAAACAGCCGGACAAAACCTCTCCGGGGCACAGCACTCCTCTTCATCTGCCAGAAAAACCGGGCACACCTCTTCTGTCACAGCTTCTCCGACGAGAGAGTTTGTTCTCTATAGCGACATGTGCGACAATACCCTTGAGGAGAACCATTGTCCCAACAAGACTGTCGAAGTCTCCAATCTCCAGATTCTCCTCAATGCCGATCCCAATCTCAATGTCAACATTTCTGCCGATGGCAAATGGGGCAGGGAGACCAGGGAGGCGGTTGTAGCTTTCCAGAAACACTATGGTATTGCCCCTGCCAGTGGATATGTGGGGGTGCGCACCAAACGGATGCTGGATCGTGTTGCCGGTGCCATGGTGGCCAGAGCGACAACGCCGATACAGAAATCCACCGGCAAACAAACTGCCAGAGCTACGATAAACAAGTGGAAGGATATGTGCACGAAGAGTGCAACCGACAACTGTCCGAATCGTCCGGAGGATGTCCGGGCTCTTCAGGCTTTTCTTAACCGCACTCTGGGTCTCAAACTGGCCGTTGACGGGAAATGGGGCAAAGGAACCGAGCAGGCTGTCATTCGTTTTCAGGAGCGGCACCGTATCAGTCCGGCCAACGGTTATGTCGGTCGCAAGACCCGTACACGTATGCAGCATCTCGCCCAAAAATCTCATACCAGAGCCAAAAAGAGATAAACCGACTCTGAATCCCTTTTTGGATATAATCGCCTAAAAATCAAAAGGTTGCGCGTGTCTTCCTGTCCCCGTGTAGTCAATGCTGCGTTTGTCACATCTGCCCGGAGTATCCATGATGCACTCGATGAGAGTATGAGTGAAGTGGTTTTCCTCGGGCGCTCCAACGTCGGGAAAAGCTCCACGATCAACACTCTGACGCACCGCAGGAATCTTGCCAGAAGCTCCTCAACTCCGGGCAAGACACAACTGATAAACTTCTTCGATGTCGAATACCGTCTCGGAGACGAACCTTACGGTGTGCGATATGTTGATCTGCCGGGTTTCGGATATGCACGGGTCTCTAAATCGCTCAAGGAGATATGGCAGAAAAATCTCGTCGAGTTCATTCAAGAGCGGGTAGCGATCCGGCTTTTTATCCACCTGCGGGATGCCCGACATCCCCATGCGGCGATTGATGATGATGTTGCTGGATACATCGGGGAGTTTATCCGTCCCGATCAGCGTTATCTTACCGTCTTTACCAAAATCGACAAACTCAACCAGAAAAAGCGTGCCACCCTCACTCGGGAGTTTCCCGGCTCCATTCTCCTCTCCAACCTCAAGAAGAGCGGTGAAGAGCGGGTGCACCGGGAAATATTCGAGACGATTTTCGGAACCATCGAGGAGAAAGCATGATCGAACTGACCAAAGCCACACTTCATGATATTCCGGCGATGCAGAAACTTGTTGCCGACGAAGTGCGCACCGGAGTGATTCTGTCACGCAGTGACGACGAATTGGCGACCAATATCCGCAGCTATGTCCTTGCCAAAGCCGAAGGGTATCTCGTCGGCTATACGGCACTGCATATCCACTCACCCCGATTGGCTGAGATTCGCAGTCTGATTGTTGATCCGATGTTTCGGGGGCAGTCTGTGGGGCGACAAATGGTTGAATATGTCCTCAAGGAGGGACATCATCTCGGCGTGGCCGAAGTGCTCTCGCTCACATATCTGCCGGATTTTTTCCAGAAGCTGGGCTTCAAAGAGATTGCCAAAGAGGGGATTCCCGATCATAAAATCTGGGCCGATTGTATTCGATGCATCCATTTTCCGGTTTGCAATGAAGCGGCGATGATCTACACTCTTCCACAGGATCCTGAGACGTGAAAAAACGTTCGCTACCGTTCAGGCTGCTTATCGCAACGGCGCTGTCTTTGTTTGTGATCCTCTATCCAATGCTGATTTCAGTATATGTGTTTTTTCCTCTGCTGATCGGTTTCATGGGATTGATGATCATCCGGGGGATCGAAGGCAGAGGGTACGCATATGTGCTGTTTCCGCTCGTGTACCTGATCAACCTTGAGATCAACCTCTCTCTACCGCTTCTGCTGTCATTTTTCGCAATTTTGCTGTATTATCTGACGCTTTACAACCGTGTTCTTTATCTCAAGCGTTGCAAAATGTGTGTTTCGATACTGAGTGCCGCATTGATAGACGTTTACTATGTCGGTGTTTTGACGGGATACGATTTGCTGATGGATACCAGCAGTATCGTATTTGACAGTCTGCTTTGGTATTCGTTCATTTTCGATATGGTTCTGGCAGGACTCTGATGCGTTACCGAATTCTTCTATCAGTGTTTGTCGTCGTATGGGGTTTGTTGCTTGTCCGTCTCTATCAGATCAGTGTCAAATCCAACTTTTATTATGAACGCCTTGCCAAAGAGAATGTGGAGCGCAAAACATATATCAAGCCGGTTCGGGGGGAAATCCTCGACAACAAAGGCAATTTTCTTGCAATCAACAAGATGGGATTTTCGATTTCGATCGCACCACATCTGAATCGAAAAAAAGGGGCACTGGATCGGGTCATTGCCCATATTCAAAGCGCCATCCCCGACATCAATGCCACAATGATGCGCAGAGTATACAAAAAGCACAGCTCTCCTTATAATCATGCTTTTATCAAGGTGGTTGATTTTGTCTCCTATGACGAGATGATCCGTACTTTTGCTCCGTTGGCAGAAGATGCCAATATCCATATCGCAGCCGAAACCAAGCGTTTCTATCCCCAGGGGCATTATGCCGCCCACATCGTCGGCTATATCGGGCGCTCCAATGCCAGAGAAAATGCCGCCGACAAAGTGGTCTCCGTGGTTGGTCGCACCGGAAAAAGCGGTCTGGAGCGCTATTATAACAAACTGCTCGAAGGGGAACTCGGCTACATCATCAGCAAAGTCAATGCCCGCAATCAAGCCCTCGAACTCCTTGAGCGCAAAGAGAGTGTCAGCAACCGCAACCTTCAGGTCTATCTCGACATGGATCTGCAAAAATACATCTACAAACGTCTCGACAAACGGGCGGCCGTCGTGATCGTCATGCGCACAAGCGGCGAAGTGCTCGCAGCTGTCAGCAGTCCGAGTTACAACCCCAACCTTTTTGTTACCGGTATCAGTCATAAAAACTGGCGCGCACTTCAGGCCAACCTCGGACACCCTTTTACCAACAAATTCATCCATGCCGTTTATCCGCCCGGCTCGGTCATCAAAATGGGAATCGCCCTGGCAACATCCCGATACGCAAAGGATACCAACAACACTATCGATCAGAACGAAACCTGCCGGGGATTTATCCGTATCGGTCACAGCAAACACAAATTCCGGTGCTGGAGCAAGTGGGGGCACGGTGAAGTAAACCTGATCCGATCGATTCGGGAGAGCTGCGATGTGTACTACTACAACAAGGGGCTCAAGGTAGGGATCAATCGCCTGGCCGGAGTTCTCCACTCCATAGGTCTCGGGATAAAAACCGGTATCGATCTTCCCCGGGAATACAACGGTGTGATACCGGATAAGAAATGGAAAATGAAGCGCTACCATCAGCCCTGGTATATGGGGGAGACTGCCATCGCTTCCATCGGGCAGGGTTACGACAATGTCACCCCGATACAGGTGGCGCGCTACACCAGTTTCCTCGCGACCGGCAAGCTGGTGCGTCCCACGTTTGCCATGAAGATCAATGGAAAAAAAGTCCCCATCCCCTACAAACGCATTTCGTTTAATCCCCGCCATATGCAGGCGATCCGGGAGGGGATGTACGAAGTGTGCAACCGCCGAACGGGTACAGCCTACAAGACCCTCAGCAAAGAAAAAGCCGGCCTCCCCATTGTCGTCGCCGGCAAAACGGGAACCGCGCAGGTTGTTTCCATCCCTCAGGAAATTAAAAAACGGGTCAAAGAGGAAGATATGGCCTATTTCCGAAAATCACACGCATGGATCACTACGTACGCACCGTTCAAGAATCCGGAATTTGTTGTAACGGTTCTTGTGGAACACGGCGGGCATGGTGGAAGTACCGCCGGCCCCATTGCAGCCGACATTTACAAATGGCTTTATGGTAACGGCTATTTCAAAGAACATCCGTTCGAAGAAGTCAAGGCTGAAATTGCCGCCAGGCAGGCCGAAAAAGAGAAGAAAACCAAAGAATTTTTTGAGAAGCTGAAGCAAAAGGCTTTGCAGAAACAGAAGCCCTGACCGCTATCGGATACACGGGTACTCATCGGCATGACTCAGAGCCTGGATTGTTTGAAACCTTTATGATCCCGTGCAACGATTCGGTCAATGCCTGCGTAATACGCTGACACATGGACAACACAATCTTCATAATCGGACGTTTCCTTCTCGCACCAACACCATATAATGATACCCGTTTATCCCTGCCAGCAGGGCATTGAGCAGGATCAACGGCCAGGCATCAATCAGAAGGGCATAGAGGGTGATAACGGCAGCGCCGAGGGTGTTGAGGAAGCGAAGGCGGAGCATGGAACGGTTGAGAAAAGAGAGGACGACGAGGGTTGTACCGGCGTAGCCAAGAATGTCAACGGGGTTGAGACTCATGCGTCGCCACTGTGGGTCAGAAAAGAGACGCCAAACGGTTCGGGATGTGTGATTCCAAGATGCTCGGCGATGGTCTCCGCCATGTCGCCGAATCCGTCCCGGAGACCGATGCTGCCGATGGTCTGCGATCCGAGGAGACCGAAGACGGGGACGTTTTCGCGGGTGTGATCAGTACCGCTCCATGTCGGGTCGCAGCCGTGATCGGCAGTGAGGATCAGCAGGTCGTCATCGTGCAGTTTTGCCAGAAGCTCCGGCACACGGCGGTCAAAATATTCCAGTCCTGCCGCGTACCCCTCGACATCCCGCCGGTGCCCCCACTCCATATCAAAATCAACAAAGTTGGTCATCACAATCCCCGGCTCCTGCAGAGCATCGATCTGAGCAAAGGTTTCATCCATCAATCCCTCAAGCCCATAGGCCGGGCGTTTGTGCATGATCCCGTGCCCACCGAAGATGTCGTGGATTTTTCCGATTCCGACGGTTGGGAGTCCTTGCACCTGAGCGTATTCGAGGACAGAGGTGCCGCCGGGACGCAGGGCATAGTCGCGCCGGTGTTTGGTGCGGACGAATTCACCGGCTCTTTCCCCGACAAACGGCCGGGCGATGATCCGTCCGACGGCATACCCGTCGGCGACCTCCCGGCTGAGGGTGCAGAGGCGGTAGAGGCGATCGAGTCCGAAATGCTCTTCATGCGCAGCGATCTGGATTACCGAATCGGCGCTGGTGTACACAATCGGCTTGCCGGTGGCGATGTGCTCCTCACCGAGAGTGTCGATGATCTCGACACCGCTGGCGTGGCGATTACCGAGGATATCGTCGACGGAGATCCCTTCGGCATTGGCACGATCGAGAATTGCCCGAATCATCTCGGGCGGAAACGTCGGTTCGGTATCGGGAAAAAAGCGCATCGCCACATCCATCGTTACCCCCACCATCTCCCAGTGGCCGGAAAGGGTATCTTTGCCGGGACTCAGCTCCCGTGCTGCTCCATAAAAAGCATGGGAAAAGGGAGGGCTCTCATTTTCGAGAGGTGCTTTCGTTCCATTGTTGATCTCGTAGGCAGCCTGCAGCCCCAATGCTGTGAGATTGGGCAGACTCAGGGAACGCTGCGTGGCGATATGTCCCAGCGTATCGGCTCCTGCGTCACCAAAATCGGCGGCATCGGGAGCGTTGCCGATCCCGAAGGAGTCAAGCACCAGCCAGATCACACGGCGCATCAGTAGCCCTCTCCGGCATTCTGAGCACCCGTGACGATCGCGATCCCGGCACTCGCTCCGATCCGGCTCGCTCCGGCTTCGAGCATCGCTACGGCAGTGGCGTAGTCCCGGATGCCGCCGGAAGCTTTGACCTGTATGCCTTCACCGACGGTCTCTTTCATCAGACGGACATCTTCTACCGTCGCCCCGCCGCCGCCAAATCCGGTTGAGGTCTTGACAAAGTCCGCCCCTGCATCCCGGGCGATTTCGCACACAGTGACGATCTCGTTCCGGGTGAGCATTGCCGTTTCGAGGATCACTTTGAGGATATATCCTTCAGTCGCTTCGCGCAAAGCAATAATGTCGGCTTTGACTCGCTCAATGAGACCCGATTTGAGCCAGCCGAGGTTGATCACCATATCAATCTCCTGTGCACCGTTTGCGATGGCTCCTTTGGCCTCGAACGCTTTGGCTTCGGTATCCATCGCTCCGAGAGGAAAACCTACGACGCTGCACACGGCGACATCGCTTCTCTCCCCCAGTGCCGCTTTGGCATCGGCAACGTATCCGGAGTTGACACAGACACTGGCAAAACCGTAGGCGACGGCCTCATCACAGAGTTGCTGTATTTTCGACAATGTTGCATCGGGAGCGAGGAGGGTATGGTCGATGGTTTTGGCGATAGTGTTTTGCATGGAAGTCCCTTGGAATGGATGTTGGATAGGATTATAGCACGATTTTTGTTTTGGGTTGACTTTTCACATCTAATAACTATATAATAACCGTACAATATCCGTATAGGAGTATCCATGTTAGCTGTTGCCGATACCAAAAATGCCCGCATCGAGTTTAAAACGTCGAGCGAAGTCAAGCAAATGCTTCAAGGGGCGGCCAAGTTGTTGGGAATGGATCTGAGCAGTTTTCTCATCTCCACAGCGACACAAAGAGCCCGGGAAGTACTCAAGGATGAGAAAATGTTATTGCTCTCTGAGGAAAACTGGAACAATTTTGAAGCCTATCTTCATCGTGAAAAAGAGCCGAGCCAAGCTCTCAAAGATTTGATGAATCTGGAACCTTTCGGTGCGTGATTTTTCTCTCAAAAAATTTGACCCCACCCAAACGTATCCGGGGATGAATCGCTTCGACTGCGGCAATGAGATGATCAACGCTTTTGTCCGAAAATCGTTGAAAAAACGAATCAAACGCCATCTGAGTCAAGGGTATGTTCTGCTCGATCCCAAAGGGGTGTTTGTCGGGTTTTATACGTTGGATACGTTTTCGATCGGACGGGAGCAATTCGGCAATAAAGAAAGGCCATCCGGTTTGCCGCCCATGGTTCCGGTCGTGAAGCTGGGTATGCTGGGAGTTGGGAGAACTTTTCAAGGCAGAGGTTTGGGGAAGCGTCTACTGCGTGATGCGATGTACAAGGTGAAGGAGATATCTGAAATAGCCGGATGTACCGGACTTTATCTCCTCGCCGAAAAGGACGCTGTTTCGTTCTACCGCTCGCTGGGCTTCCATTCACTTGACAACCAACTGCCCCAACCCATGTTTCTCGACATTACGCTTATTTTGAAATCAATCAGGTAATATACTGCACATGAATGCAAAAACACACTTTCTTGATCTCCTCATCCAATCCGCCACTGAAGCCTGTCACCATGCCTATGCCCCCTACAGCCGTTTCCCTGTCGGAGCGGCGGTGCTTGATGAACACGGGGCGATTCACAGCGGATGCAACGTCGAAAATGCTGCGTATCCTTCCGGCTCGTGTGCCGAGGAGCAGGCGATCGGGTCGATGGTAGTGCAGGGCGGGCGGCGGATTCGCCAGATCGTGATCGTGGGGCGATCCGACGTGCCGGTGACCCCCTGCGGAGCGTGCCGGCAGCGGATTCGGGAGTTTGGCGATGCGCAGACACAGATCCATGTGGTCGATCTCGATCGGGGATTGCAGCGGAGCTATACGATCGGGGAATTGCTGCCGGAAGCATTCGGGCCGGAGAACCTGTAAAAATCAGGAATGAGGAGTCAGGAGTCAGGAGTTAGGAATTTTGGTGTGTTTTGCTTCGCAAAACCTTTATCAGGGGATGGGGCTTTGGCCCCACAAATCACAAATCTTCAACCCCTTGAAACCAATACACTAATACACCAATAACCAATATACGTGCGCAAAGCGCACCCAAAGGATCCAACCATGTTCATCCCTCAGGAATTCATCCGCAAGAAGCGTGACAATCAGCCGCTGAGCCGTGAAGAGATCGAGGCGTTTGTCGCCGGAGTGACCGACGGGAGTGTCGCCGATGCGCAGATCGCGGCGTTTGCGATGGCGGTGTTTTTCAACGGGATGTCGCTGGAAGAGAAGACGCAGTTGACGGTAGCGATGCGGGATTCGGGCAATACCCTTGCCTGGCCCGATCTCCCCGGTCCGGTGGTGGACAAACACTCCACCGGCGGGGTGGGGGATACGGTCTCCCTGATGATGGGGCCGATGCTCGCCGCATGCGGAGCATACGTGCCGATGATCTCCGGTCGGGGGCTGGGGCATACCGGCGGGACGCTCGATAAGTTTGAATCGATCCCCGGATACAATGTCCTGCCCGATGATGCGCTCTTTAAAAAGGTCGTCCGGGAGTGCGGGGTGGCGATCATCGGCCAGACGGCCTCACTGGCTCCGGCAGACAAGCGGATCTATGCCGTGCGGGATGTGACGGCTACCGTGGAGAGCATCCCGCTGATTGCCGCCTCGATCCTCTCCAAGAAACTGGCTGAGGGGATTGGGACGCTGGTGATGGATGTCAAGGTCGGCAGCGGAGCTTTCATGCCCACCTATGCCCTCTCCAGAGAGCTTGCCGAATCGATTGTGGAGATCGCCAACGGTGCCGGGGTGACGACACGGGCGATTTTGACCGATATGAACCAGCCACTGGCTTCAAGTGCGGGCAACGCCCTTGAGGTGCGTGAAGCGGTTGAGTATCTGACCGGCATCCGGCGTAATCCCCGGCTCCATGCCGTGACGATGGCACTTTCAGCTGCTGCACTTGTGGACAGTGGACTGGCTGCTGATGAAGCCGAAGCCGCCGTCCGGCTTGAGGCGGTACTATCAGACGGTTCAGCACTGGCAAAATTTTCTCAAATGGTTGCGATGCTCGGAGGCCCCGTTGATTTCGTCGAGCACTATGAAACCTATCTCCCAACCGCACCCATCATCCGCCCCGTCACCGCCGGTGCCTCCGGGATCATCAGCGCGATGGATACGACGGCTCTGGGGATGGCGATTGTGGGTCTGGGCGGTGGACGGCTTCGCCCGGAAGATACGATCGATCACAGCGTGGGGCTGGAAGACATTATCCCTCCGGGGACAGCAGTCACCCCCGATACTCCGCTGATGACCATTCACGCTCGGGATGAACGCAGCTTTGCCGAGGCGGAAAGGCGCGTACGTGCGGCGATAGAGATCGGTGAGAGTGCCCCGGAGATTCGAGAGGTGTATGGGGATGTAAGGAGTGGGGAGTGAGGAAGAGGAGAGGCAGGTTTCTGCGTCACGGGGTATGCCGGGGGAATAACTTCAGTTGAAGGCTTTTTTCTTCAGAAACGCCAATACTTTTTGCCATGCCCCCTTTTGTTCAAGTACAAAATGATTGCTGTCGAAGATCGTGTGTTTGTATGCATATTTAAACCGCTTCTCCTTCAGTCTTTTTATGATCGCTTCGCACATCTCCATTGAGGGCCACATCTGGTCATGTCTTGCTGAGAGGAGATAGATCGGGCCGTGGATCTTCTCTACTTTGATGCGTGCCCGCTTGACGGCGGCTGTGTTTTTCAGAGCTTCGAGGTGCATCTGTCGATAATTTTCACCATCCAGAACCCCTTTAACAGTCGCCCAGCTCAAACGGGGAAACGGGACGTAAGGGATCTCTTTGCCGTTGTAGATCCAGGAAGAGTTTCGGTACAAGGTGACATTGGATGCCTGAAAGGCTACATGAGACGGGACAACCGCCACGACGGTGTGGATATCGGGATACAGGCTGGCAAGAAGCAAAGCCAGCTCTCCCCCTTTTGAGACACCAAGAAGTGCAATCGAATCGGGATCGACACCGGGAAGCTTTTTGTAGTGTTTCAAAACATTTCTGAAAGCACTGAGGTCAATGCGATTCAAGTGTTGAGGCAACCCCTTCATCCCAAAATAGCCAA
>JALVQH010000240.1 GCA_027031505.1 Campylobacteraceae bacterium
TGAGCATCGTATCTGGATCCGCGAACTCCTCGAACGCTACTACGATCCGATGTACGATTATCAGATCGAGCGCAAACGGGATCGGATCGTCTTTGCCGGTGATACACAGGCAGTACTGGAATATTTGGGAGCCTCATAAATGGATATTTATCTTGTTCTCTTTCTGCTCATTGTCGGCATCGGAAGCGTCGCAGTGTACGCCTATTATCTCAAAGAGAAGCACGATCACCTCCGCGCCATCGAGCATGGCATCTGCCCCAAATGCCACCGGAAAACCATCGAGCTTACCGACCGCCGGGGTGGGGGGTGTGGTCCCAAACTCGTCAGTTTCGAATGCACCGCCTGCGGCTATGCCAACAGTTTCAGTGTCGACAGTGGGTGTTCGGTATAGCGTGTTATGTGTTACGCGTTACATTATCAGATAATCAATCCATCTTCTTAATACGTAATACGTAACGCTTAACACTTAATTTTTCCTGGCGGCATCTTTTTTGGGCGTGACGTACATGTTAATATAACGCCCCTCCTGGTGAGCGTCTTTTTCGAGGTTGCCGTACTCTTCGATCATCGGCCAGACCCGCTTGAGGACGTCGATGCCCCATTCAGGATTGGCCATTTCGCGGCCGCGGAGGAAGACGCGGAGTTTGACATGTTTCCCCTGCTGGAGAAACTCAATGGCATGTTTGACTTTGTAGGCGATGTCGTTGTCGGCGATTTTTACCGAGAATTTGACCTCTTTGACTTCGATCTTTTTCTGGTTTTTCCGCGCCTCTTTTTTCTTCTTCTCGAGCTGATATTTGTGCTTGCCGTAATCCATGATCTTGGCAACGGGCGGTTGGGCATCGGGTGATACCAGCACAAGATCGAGTCCGCGATCTTCGGCAATTTTCAGTGCGTCAGCC
Source organism: Campylobacteraceae bacterium (assembly GCA_027031505.1). Classification (GTDB taxonomy): domain Bacteria; phylum Campylobacterota; class Campylobacteria; order Campylobacterales; family Sulfurovaceae; genus S017-3. The sequence goes on from JALVQH010000240.1 coordinate 903, forward strand.
CGACTGATGATGCCAAACTGCTCACCATCATCCGCGATGACCCGCAGTTCGCGGTCACGAATGCGATCATTCAGGACGGTTTCGTCCAGCTTTCTTCTTCCCCGATTGTTGTTGTGGTGTCGACTCAAATGGTTCCTTCGTTTAATTGTTGGCTTAATTGTAGCATAAATTCATCTTGAGTGAGGTTATATTGCTCTTTGCGGCGGCGATCACGGATCGCGACGGTACGATTGGTGACTTCTTCGTCCCCGACGATGACGACGTAGGGGACTTTCTGCTTCTCGGCGGTGCGGATCCGCTTGTTCATGCTTTCGTTGCGGTCGTACACTTCCGCGTCAATCCCCTTGAGGCGCAACGCTTTTTTCATCCCGTGGGCGTAGTCGGCGTGTGCATCAGAGATGGGGATGAAGATCACCTGGGTCGGCGCAAGAAAAACCGGGAATTCCCCGGCATAGTGCTCGGTGAGGATCGCGATGAAGCGCTCGAAGCTGCCGAGGATCGCCCGGTGGATCATCACCGGCTGTTTGCGGGTGTTGTCTTCGGCAACGTACTCGACGTTGAAACGTTCCGGCAGGTTGAAGTCCACCTGCACCGTTCCGCACTGCCACTTGCGCCCCAGCGCGTCGGTGATCTTGACGTCGATCTTGGGCCCGTAGAACGCCCCGCCCCCCTCGTCGATGGTAAAGGGGAGATTGTTTCTGGTCAGCGCCTGCTTGAGCCCCTCGGTCGCCATCTCCCAGACGGCATCTTCACCAATCGCTTTGGTCGGTTTGGTGGCGATCTCCATCGTGTAGTCGAATCCAAACTTCTCCATCACGCTGTCGACGAACTCCACCACCTCAAGGACTACCTCTTCGATCTGCTCGGGGGTGCAGAAGATATGGGCATCGTCCTGGGTAAATTCGCGCACCCGCAACAGACCGTGGAGGACGCCCGATTTCTCGTGGCGGTGTACCACCCCGTACTCGTAGTATTTCAACGGCAGATCGCGGTAGCTCCTGCCGGAGTTTTTGAACACCTGGATGTGACCGAGGCAGTTCATCGGCTTGATCCCGTACTCCTGGCCGTCGATCTCGGTGAGGTACATGTTTTCCCCGTAGTTGTCGTAGTGTCCGCTGATCTTCCACATGTCGGCTTTGAGGATCTCGGGGCCGCGTACCGGTTCATACCCCCGGTTGCGGTGGGCAGTGTGGAGTATCGCCTCAAGCCGGTTGCGCAGACGGGCACCGGCGGGAAGCCAGATCGGCAACCCTGCCCCCGCCTCGTCGCTGAAGGTAAAGAGCCCCAGCTCGGTGCCGAGTTTGCGGTGGTCGCGCCTTTTCGCCTCTTCGAGCATGGTCATGTGGGCTTTGAGTGATGCTTTGTCGGCAAAGGCGACCCCGTAGATCCGGGTAAGCATCTCCTCGTCGGAGTCCCCTCCGACATAGGCGCCCGCGACGCGGGTGAGCTTGAAGTGGTGCAGCAGACCGGTATGGGGGACGTGGGGACCGCGGCAGAGATCTTCGAAATCCCCCTGCCGATAGATCGAAACGTTCGCATCGTCGATCCGCTCCATCACCCGCTGCTTGAGATCATCGTCGGCAAATTTCGCTTTCGCCTCGGTTTTGGGAATGGAGTATTTTTCGATGGGGAGCTTCTTTTTGATGAGCTCTTTCATCTTCTTTTCGATCGTCTTGAGATCCTCTTCGCCGATCTTTGCATCGGTACGGAAGTCGTAGTAGAACCCCTCGTCCACCACCGGTCCGACAAAAAACTGCGTGTTGGGGTAGAGCTCCTTGATCGCCTGCGCCATGAGGTGGGCGGTAGAGTGGCGGATCAATTCCAGCGCTTCGGGGGAGTTATCGTAATGGATCGGCTCACCGGCCGGTTGGTCCGAAGCACTTTGTGTATCGACAATGGTGCCGTCCTGGATGTAGCCTATGGTGGTTTCGCTCACGGTGTTTGCCTTTTAAACCTTTCTGACTATCGATTAGCAGAGGTTCACCCGATGGCGACAAAAACACTCAACACCTGAAAGGGAGCGTTTGTGTTTGCGACTGCCGGAGCTATCGAGTGAAACCGGTGATTGTTCAGAGGTTACAGTTTTAAAATGCCGTGATTATAGCAAAGACGGAGTAAAAAGTCGCTCAAACAATCTTTTCCACCATAAGCTGGATCGTCGTCTCTCCTCGAAAGTGATTCTCACTGAGTGTGTATATTATATCGTATTGAGTACCGATCGGGTAGGTGTGTCTGGTTTTAAACTGCACCCCCTGCAGATACCGCTGATCCGATTCAAACGTAAACCGGAGGTGGTTGTTTTCCTTGCCCATCGTTTGCAAAGCGGCCAGTGTAACGTTGCGGGTGATAAATTTGGGTCGGGGATTTCCCTGACCGTACGGTTCGTACTGTTTCAGCAGTCGCAGAAGCCCACCGTCGATCAGCGCAAAGGGGAGTTCACCGAGAATATCGGGATCGTCCCCTTCATCATCGGCACAATATCGTCGTGCATCTTCCTGGAGTACGGCAAGAAACGGATCGAGATTTTTTGCTTCGATGCTCATTCCGATTGCTGCTTTGTGCCCTCCAAAACCGAGGAAGCGATCCCGCTGGCGATCCAGCAGATCATACAGATGACACTCCCGCCAACTCCGGCCGCTTCCTGTGTAGATCGTACCTTTCCGACTCAAAACAATCGCCGGACGACTGAACCGGCGCACGAGACGTGCCGCGACGATCCCCACGACCCCCTCATGCCACCCCTCGCCGTGGACGACGGTCACGGGCGCTTCGGAATCGGCCTGAGCAATTGCCGCTTCGGTCACCTTCTGCTCGAGGCGCTTCCGTTCTTCGTTGAGATCTTTGAGGCGATTCAGCGCCGTGCGGGCTTCGTAGATATTGGCAGCAGTAACAAATTCCAGAGCCATCGATGCATCGTCGAGGCGTCCGGCGCTGTTGATCATCGGTGCGAGGGAAAAGGCGAAATCTTCAGCCGTGTACGTTGCTTTGGGGTACGCTTCCCGGTAGGCACGGGCAAACGGCCACTCCGACCGCCCGAACTGCTCGAGACCGCGCCGCACCATCGTCCGGTTGA
>JALVQH010000241.1 GCA_027031505.1 Campylobacteraceae bacterium
CCCCCAACATCACAACCACCTCCACCACCTCCAATGTCGCCCCCAGCACATCCCCATTGACAAACCCCAACCGGGATCGAAGGGCATACGAAATAGCAATAGCCGTGGCAAGCCCTGCCCCAAGCCAGAGCCAAAAAGCCGGGAGGAAGATCAAACCCACGAGGGTATAGATGCCCAGCACGATCAGCGTATCCCGTCCTACAAGAGCCCGTTGCAACTGTACGACGAAGCGGGAGCGGAAAGTGTGGAGGTGGAACAGTATCACCAGCCCCATGCGGCTGATGAGGGCAGCTTCTACCAGCACGATACCGTGACCGGAGAGGAGAAGTGAGGTAATGAGGGTGGTTTTGATCAGGAGTGTTGTCACGCCGTAGAAGACCCCCATCGCACCCACGGTGGGGTCTTTGATGATGGCATAGGGGTCTTTGCCGCTGTGGGCGGCGTAGAGGGCATCGGCGACATCCATCACCGCTTCGGTGTGGAGGAAGCCGTACATCACCGGGTAGATGAGTGCTGCGATCACCGCGCCTGCCCAGCCTATTAAACCCAGCAGGTACCACACTCCCAGCGTCATTCCAGCCAGCAACACCCCAACCATCGGCAGAGAGAGCACCATACTCTCCAGCACACGCGGATGAGTCAGATCGGCATCAGAAGAGAAGCGCACCGGCAGAGCGCTGAAGTACGACACCGCAAATTTCACCCCGTCCCACAGATGCTTCATACCAGCACTCCTGTCATCAAAACACTCACCACAAGGATATCCAATCTCGGCTGCAATCTCAACGCACGCCGAATGTCCTCGGCCTCTATCGTCTCGCGCCCTGTGCCAAACAATGCCTTAGGCTTGATCTGCCCGCCATACGGTGTGGGGCCACCGAGTTTGATCCCCAGAGAGAGTGCCATGGCGGTGATGGGGTAGCCGGCGTTTGGGCTGGAGTGTTTTGGGGCGTGAGAAGTGAGAAGTGAGAAGTGAGAAATGAAGCGGGTAGCGGGTAGCGGGTAGCGGGTAGATGATGAAATTTTTGGTGTTAGAATGAGGATGAGGACGGTGGTGATTCTGGCGGGGATGTAGTTGGCGATGTCGTCGAGATAGGCGGCGGGTTTGCCGAAGTGTTCGTAGCGGGGGGTGCGGTAGCCGACCATCGAGTCGAGGGTGTTGATCGCTTTGTAGACAAACGCGCCGGGCAAGCCAAAGAGGATCAGATAAAACAGCGGAGCGATCACGCCGTCTGAGAGGTTCTCGGCGTACGTCTCAATGGCGGCTTTGTGGATGTCACTGGGGGTGAGTGCTTCAGTATCGCGGCTGACGAGATAGCGGATCGAGGCGGGATCGTCGATGACGTGGGCGACGGAGTCGTAGAGCATTTTGGCGGCAATCGCCGTCGAGGCCGCTATGGCGGTCAAGAGGGTAGCGGGTAGCGGGTAGCGGGTAGAGAGGTGGGTCAAAATAGTTTGCGCGATCAATGCGATAAGCAGTGTCACCCCCACCACCACAATCACCAGACCGACACCACGCCAGACCGAGTCGCGGTACCACCGCTTCTCATACCAGCCGATCATATCTCCCATCCACACCACCGGATGACGGATGAATCTAAACTCACCGATGATGCGATCGATGACGAAGGCGATGAGGGCTACCTCAACGTACATGATTCACGATCCTCTGAATATCAAGATACGGCCTCATCTCATCGACAAACGCCCCGATCTGCTCACTCCGATACGCCACGAAGGCCTCATCGGCAAACAGCCCATGCTCAAACGTCCCAAGCACCATCTCCGTCTCGTACCCATCGGGATATGAAAGCGAAATGCCATGATGGATCTCGTACCGCTCGCCGTGACGGTGGACGATCTTGTCCCGCTCGAAGCGCACAGTTCCGGGGACGATCCCCAATCCCTGAGCTATACTTCCAGGTGCCGACTCGATCCCCTCTTCATCCTCGATCCACTCATGGAGCATCTCGTAGCCGCCACAAATGCCAATGAGGCGGGGTGGATCGAACTGACGCATTTGCTCTGTATCCGGAGGAGGGACTTCAGTCCCGTCTCCTTGTAGTGTTCGGGATTTCTGGTTGGTATCAATGCGATAGATTTCTTTTATCTGCTCAGCAAACCCCTGCGCCCTCAGCCACGCCAGATCCTCCAGCACCAGCTTTGATCCGGGCAAAATAACCGTATCGTACCCGCTCAGATCGGTCGCCCCCCGGACAAACGTCACACACACATCCTCATCGGCCAGCAGAGGTTCAAAGTCGGTATAGTTGCTCATCGTCGGGTACGCAATCACCGCCACCCGCTTCGCCCCGTCCCGGCACCGCTGAGCGTACCCCATCAAGCTCTGCGAATCCTCAAATCCCAGATTGAACGGCACATACGGCAGCACACCCAGCACCGGGATCCCAAACCGCTCCTCGATGATCCGCACCCCCTCATCAAAAAGACTGCGATCTCCACGGAATTTGTTGATCACCACTCCGATGATGTGTTGGCGGAGCGGCTCGGGCAGCAGATGGTAAACGCCGTAGATCGAGGCAAATACACCCCCTTTTTCGATGTCGGCCACGAGGATAATGCGGGTGGTAAATTCGGTAGCGATGTAGAGGTTGGAGAGGTCTTTGTCCATGAGGTTGAGCTCTACCGGAGAGCCCGCCCCTTCAGCGATCACCACATCGTAGTGCCGGTCAAGGTGGGTAAAGGCTTCTGAGACAATCGGCTTGAGGGTATCAATGTCGCGGTAATACTCCCGCACATCCTGCGTACGCACCGCCTCCCCCCGGACGATCAGCGAAGCGGCACTTCCTCTGCCCGATTTGAGCAGCACCGGGTTGTTGTGCCACGAGGCAGGCACGCCCAGAGCCGTGGCTTGAAACTGTTGCGCGACAGCGATCTCCGATCCATCATCGGCCACGTGAGCATTGTTGGAGACGTTTTGGGCTTTAAACGGTGCCACACTCAGTCCCTGCTCCTGCAACAATCGTCCAATCAGCCACGTCAGAGTGCTCTTGCCCGCGTCCGAATGGGCACCGAAGATCGAAAGATTAGCCACCCAGTACCTCCGCGAGGGGTTCCATCTGCTCGATTGCCTTAACCGCAATGCGCACATGATACGCATCCAGACCGTCAAAATTGGCGCAGTCACGCACGAGAACCCGATGGGGAAGCAACCGTTTCTGCAGCTCCTCCACCCGCATCCCCTGCAACTTAACAAGGACAAAGTTAGCCTCACCCGGATAGATCGTCTCAACCCACGGACTTGATCTCAGCACATCCAGTAACCATGCCTTGGCCTCCTCATTTGCCACCTCCGATCGGGCAGCAAACATCTCATCCTCCAAAGCCTCAATCAGATACGCCGTATCAAATGCCGAAAGTTTCCAAAGTGGTTCTCTCTGACGAAGAGTTGCAATATTGTCCACAGAAGAAACAAGCACACCGATCCGCATCCCGGCTGCGCCGAAATATTTGGTCATGGAGGTAAGGATATAGAGATTGGGGTATCGATCCAAATAGTGGCTTACCGAAGGGTAAGGGGTAAATGCCAGAAACGACTCATCCACCAGCACCGTACACCCCCGCTCTGCCCACCGTTTCAGATAGGGCTCCATATCATACCACGCCCCATCCGGAGTCGCCGGATTGACAAACACCACCAAAGACCCCTCCGGCACCTCCGCCTCCATCTGTGAAAAACGATCGATCAGATGAACTTCAAAGCCGAAACGTTCCGCTGCCTTTTTGTATTCCAGGTAGGCGGGGGAGTAAATAGCATTTACGAGTTGAGAGTTGAGAGTTGAGAGTTGAGAGTTGAGGATAGAGTATAAAGAAAAAATCGTGCTGCTGCCTCCATGGAACACCTCCATCTGATCAATAGAAACCCCCATATAGTTCGCAAGTCTCTCGTAGAGTTCCGTATAATCAGGATAAGGAGCGATAGGTAAG
>JALVQH010000242.1 GCA_027031505.1 Campylobacteraceae bacterium
AAGATTCCTTATCTCTCTCTGGCATTTTTTGCCCAAAAAGAACACCTCAACCTTAATTGGCTCCTTCTTGGTTCCCCGCCAAAGCACCTCTGCAGCGATCCGGAATCGACATCTTGACCAAAACCATTCAGAATGCTATAATGATCCATACCAAAATACAAGGAGTACAGCATCATGGGTGCACGTGAAGAAAAAATCGCCAGGTACATTGCAGAAAATGACAAATTGGGTCTCGGTCTCTCGGAAGAGTTCATCAGAAAAGTTACGGTTGGACTGGGGCCTTCTATCCATCGGAAAGATTCCGAAACCGTTTCGTGTTCGCAGAGCTCCGAACTTGAAACCGTCAAGAAGAACTTTGCGCGGAAAAAGCTCGGAGTAACCGATGATGCTGCCATCGATGCTGCCATCCAGAAAGTCTGTGAAGCAATGGGCAGCTCCAACCGAAACAAATTCCGAGCTCTCTTCTATGCACTGCTTGCCAGAGAACTTGGCAAAGAGTCGGTATATGCATAATTGACTCATGCCGGGGTCGTAAGGCCCCGATCTACACCATACTGATATCTCTCCTCCGCTCCTTAAACCATCTCGTACTCAATGACTGGGGGGTAGAGCAAAGGAGCTTATTCACAGCAGGTAACTGAGCGCAAGCGCACCCAATCGGGCACAGATTGCGTGAAATAAACGAAAAGATCAGCTGTTGCGCTTTTCGATGATTTCTTTGGCCACATTGCTCGGCACCTCCTCATAATGGTCGAATTCCATCGAGTAGGTTGCACGTCCCTGGGTCATGGAACGCAGATCGGTTGAATAGCCGAACATTTCAGCCAGAGGCACAAATGCATCGACGATTTTATTGCCGCCGCGCTCATCCATGCCGTTGACTTGCCCGCGACGCTTGGAGATGTCGCCGATAACATCACCCATATACTCTTCAGGCACTTCGACTTCGACTTTCATCATCGGCTCAAGGATCACCGGATTGGCTTTTTTAGCCCCTTCCCGGAATCCCATGGAGCCGGCCAGTTTAAATGCCATCTCCGAAGAGTCAACGTCGTGGTAGCTGCCGTCGTAAAGGGTGACTTTGACATCTTCGACCGGGTAGCCTGCCTGAATACCGCGCTCCATTGCTTCCTGGATACCTTTGTTGACCGGCTGAATGAACTCTTTGGGGACAACACCACCTTTGATCTCATCGACAAACTCATAGCCTGCACCCGCCTCCCGGGGCTCAATTTTGAGAAAGACATGACCATACTGACCGCGTCCGCCGGACTGCTTGGCATATTTATACTCCTGCTCCACGGAGCTTCGGATCGTTTCGCGGTAAGCAACCTGCGGTGCCCCCACTTCGGCCTCGACTTTAAATTCCCGCTTCATGCGGTCGACAATAATCTCAAGATGAAGCTCGCCCATACCGGAGATGATCGTCTGACCCGACTCTTCATCGGTGCTGACGCGGAAAGAGGGGTCTTCCTGAGCCAATTTACTCAGAGCGATCCCCATTTTTTCCTGATCGGCTTTGGTTTTCGGCTCCACGGCAACGGAGATGACCGGATCGGGAAAATCCATCCGCTCAAGAACCACTTTCTCTTTCTCGGAACAGAGGGTATCCCCTGTGGTAGTGTTCTTGAGCCCAACAACCGCACCGATCTCACCGGCATAAATCTCATCCACCTCTTCGCGTTTGATCGCGTGCATTTTCATGATACGCCCGATACGCTCCTTTTTTTCTTTGGTGGAATTGAGAACGTAAGAGCCGGACTTGAGGGAGCCGCGATAGACACGAATGAACGTCAACTGACCCACAAAAGGATCGGTCATAATCTTGAATGCCAATGCAGCGAATTCGCCGTCATCGGTCGATGCAACCGTCACCTCTTTTTCGGGATCATCCATCATGGTACCTTTGATCGCTACCGCCTCAACCGGAGAGGGGAGGTACTCCACGACGGCATCAAGGAGGGTCTGCACCCCTTTGTTCTTGAAAGCGGTACCACAGGTCATGGGAACAATATGCATCCCGATCGTGGCCGATTTAATCCCGGCAATAATCTCGTCGTTGGTCAGCGCCTCCCCCTCAAGATACTTCTCCATCAGTGCATCGTTTCCTTCGGCTTCAGAGATGGATTCGATCATCTTTTCGCGATACTCTTCGGCTTTTTCCTGAAGCTCCTCGCGAATATCCTGCTCATAATAAGCTGAACCCATCACCGCTTCAACATCCCAGACAATCTCTTTCATTTTAACGAGATCTACTACCCCTTCGAAGTTCTCTTCAGAACCGATGGGGAGTTGGATGGGTACCGGATTGCCTTTGAGGCGCTCGCGGATCTGGCGCTCCACTTCGTAAAAATCGGCACCGGTGCGATCCATCTTGTTGACAAAGACAATCGAGGGGACACCGTAGCGGTTCCGCTGGCGCCAGACGGTCTCCGATTGGGGCTGTACGCCTCCTACGGCACAAAAGACCGAGACCGCTCCGTCGAGGACACGCATGGAGCGCTCCACTTCGATGGTAAAGTCGACGTGACCCGGCGTGTCGATGATGTTGATCTGCTTGCCGCGCCATTCACAGGTGGTAGCTGCTGAAGTGATGGTGATTCCCCGCTCCTGCTCCTGCTCCATCCAGTCCATGGTAGCTGCACCGTCGTGTACTTCGCCGATTTTGTGTTCCACGCCGGTATAGAACAGAATCCGTTCCGTGGTGGTTGTCTTCCCCGCGTCAATATGTGCGGCGATACCGATGTTGCGTACGTCTTCGAGTTTGTGTGATCGTGCCATAATGTTTTCCTGTTACCAGCGGTAGTGGGCAAAGGCTTTATTGGCCTCGGCCATTTTGTAAGTGTCTTCTTTCTTTTTGAAAGCAGCACCTTTCTCTTCTGCAGCATCCATAAGTTCGTTGGAGAGACGCTCAATCATGGTGCGCTCATTGCGCTTGCGTGCTGCCTCCAGTATCCAGCGAATTCCGAGAGACTGCTGGCGTACCGGACGTACTTCGATGGGCACTTGATAGGTTGCGCCTCCGACACGGCGGCTTTTGACTTCCATGACAGGCTTGACATTCTCAAGAGCTTTATTGAAAATCTCAATCCCTTTTTCGCCGGTTTTTGATTCAATTCGTTCCAGCGCACCGTACATGACTTTCTGCGCAACGCTTTTCTTACCATCGAGCATGATAGCGTTGATAAATTTCGTAACAACTTTCGATCCGTAAACAGGATCGGGTAAAACCGGTCTCTGCGGAGCACGTCTTCTTCTCATATGTTTTCCTCTTCAATCACTATGATTTACTCAAGTCCTGCCCGCGAAGGTTGATTGGCAGCACCTGGTTCCAAGCCTTTTTCGAGGCTCACCTCTCACGATATGTAATCTTCAGTTTTTAGTTTTTGGGTTTTTTGGTTCCGTATTTGGAACGGGCAACCGTACGGTTGGCCACCCCGGAAGCATCAAGCGCACCACGTACAATATGATATTTCACACCCGGAAGGTCCTTGACACGGCCACCACGTACAAGAACAATGGAGTGCTCCTGAAGGTTGTGCCCCTCCCCGCCGATATAGGAGATGACTTCAAACCCGCTTGTCAGGCGCACTTTGGCGACTTTACGAAGGGCGGAGTTTGGTTTCTTGGGCGTAGTGGTGTATACACGGGTGCAGACACCGCGCCGCTGCGGGCAATTGACCAGCGCAGGTGATTTCGATTTCTTGATCACCTTTTTGCGCTCTTTGCGAATCAGTTGGTTGATGGTTGGCAAATTGTTTCCTTTCATGGTTTTTGGTGCTCTTCTGGAGCGAATTGAATCGGGTTTACACCCTAAAAAAATGCTCGCCGTTGAGCACTTTGTTAGACTGTAGAAAGAAAAATAGGGTAGTTATTATAGTCAAAAAAGCTTCAGATCAGCTGGTGGCGGGTTCTTTGTGGGAGGAGGGGCTTCAGCCCAACA
>JALVQH010000243.1 GCA_027031505.1 Campylobacteraceae bacterium
ATGGTTTTGGTCAAGATGTCGATTCCGGATCGCTGCAGAGGTGCTTTGGCGGGGAACCAAGAAGGAGCCAATTAAGGTTGAGGTGTTCTTTTTGGGCAAAAAATGCCAGAGAGAGATAAGGAATCTTCCCCCGTTTTTTGATGACAGCATAGTAGTCCGGGGTGAGTCCCAGTTCCTCGGCAAGTTCTTTGTTGAGAATTTTTTTCTTATTTTTTTTCTCCGACAAAACGCTTTCGAGACGTTGCATGATGTTGTGGAAATGGATATCCATAGTCATTCCTTTTGATCGATACCGGTATGATACCCAAAAGGGAGAGAAAGCGGTAAAAATATGTCAGATTGTCATAAAATTACTGTTCACGGCTGTCGACTGTAATGACAGTGTGGACATTGCCGCGGGGATTGAAATCGGCTTCGAGACGCATCCATTTTGGCTGAAGGTTCTTGTAGAGAGTATCATAGATTTCGTTGGTACTCTCTTCGTGAGAGATGTAGCGTTCGATAAATGTATTGATGTAAAGTTTGAGCGCTTTGAGTTCGATCACGTACTTGTCCGGGCAGTAGCTGAGTTTGAGGGTGGCAAAATCGGGATACCCTGATCGGGGACACCGGCACATGAATTCAGGCAGCTCGATGGTGATGGTGTAATTTTTCCTGTGTGTGTTGGGCCAGAAATTCTCTTTGTCGTTGATATTAAATTTTTGTATCTCCTCTTCACCGTATCGCATATATACTTACATCCTTTTTTCAATTGTATTTGTTGATCAGCTGTTGTTCGTTGAGAGGCTTTTCGATCCCGAATCCCTGCATGTAATCGATTCCGAGAGTTGTCAATATCTCCTTCTGTGAGGGTTGATCCACCCATTTTGCCACCGTGTCGATGTGGAGATTTTTAGACATTTCGACCAGAGAAGAGAGCATTGCATAGGTGGTCGGTTCCTGCAGATTTGTCACAAACTCCCGATCAAACTGCACCATATCAAACTTGAAATATTTAATGTATTCCATGGAGGCATTGGAGGAGCCAAAATTGTCGATACAGATACGAAGTCCTTTTTGTCTGAAGGTGGAAAGGGTTTGAAAATATCCACTGAGATTGTGGTGTGTTTTGCGTTCGTAGAGTTGGACAATCAAACGGGACGGCTGGAGAGACTGCTCTTCTATCAAGGCGAAAAACTTCTTCTGGAATGATCGGTTTCTCAATGAAAATGGCGAAAGATTGAAAGTGAACGAGATGTTGCTGTCTATCAGCGGCAGTATTTTAATAATGTGCTCTGCCAGAGCATAGTCGTATTCAATTCCGAGACCCAACCTGTTGATAATGGGCAGATAAACTCTGGGCAGTATCTCCTGATGATTTGCTGAAGTCATTCTGGCCGTGATTTCATAGGTATCTACGGTGTTGGTGTGGGTATTAAGAAGAGGGCGAAAACTGAGACGAAACTCTTTTTTGTCCAATGCGCCAATAATGTCTTGTTCGATTGCTCCTATCTCCCTGGCGTTTTTAATGTTGTTTTCGGTACGCTGCTTCTCTTTCTCCGGTGTCATCTCCTGTGCGAGGATGATATCCTTCAGTCCCTCAAGGATCTGCTCGATATTTCCCTGCGCCTCAGTCACAACAGCAAAGGCATAGTCTATTTCCATATCATCAATGGTTTTGTTCTCTTCGATAAAGTTCTCGAGGATTTTTTTGATCCCCTCTTTGCTGCTGTCGAGTGCGACGATAAATTCTGCGCCGTAGCGTCTGGCAATGAGTGGATTTTTGATGCCGTGACGTGTCAGAATAGCATCGAGTTTATGTATCACGGTATAGAGAAGAAGGTTGACTTTTTCGGTACCGTAGTTTTCGTTGATGACAGGCAGGTTTTTCAGCACGAGCAGTATGATGGTGTTGGGTTTGTAGGCTTTCAGTTTTCTGACAAAAGCCCTTTGGTTGTAGCTTTGTGTGGTTTGATCCACCATACTCTCTCTGACACTGAGGTCAATCAAAAAGTAGTTAAAATAGACGGTGATAAAAACAAGGGCTGAAACCATGAAACTGTTAAACAGTGTCAGCCCGCTTTTTTCTTCCTGCGAAAACAGAATATAAAACACAAGCATTACCAGCATTAAAACAGGTATGGTTGCACGCAGTGCCAGCTTGAATCGTCGTCCCCTCTCTTCCAGTTCAGACAACAGCATCAGACATCCAGATGTTTGACATCTTTGGCATGGGTTTCAATGTAAAGGCGACGCGGCTCGACTTCGTCCCCCATGAAAAGAGTAAAAGTTTCACTGGCCGCATCGAAGTCGTGGATTGTTATTTGCAACAGGCGGCGGTTATCCGGTGTCATAGTGGTTTCCCAGAGTTGTTCAGGATTCATTTCTCCCAGACCTTTGTAGCGTTGGATATAGGCTCCTTTTTTGGCATTGGCTTCGACTGCCTCAAAGAGCGCAAGCAGATCCTTGTCTTTCAATTCATCAGTGATGTGCTCCCGGATCTTCTGGTAGATAAGGATTGCCTCGTTGTAGTGCGGATTGGTGAAAAGAACATCATCGATGACCAGCTCCTCCAAACCGTCGTTGGTCTGCACGTAGTAGTGGAGACGCTCTTCGGTGACGGATTTGTTAAGAATGTTGTATCCCAGGTCGGCAATGTACGGTTCAAGTTTCTTGGCAAGCGCCGCATTGTCGGTACCGATGATATCGGGGTTTTCGATCATGTAACGGAGTACCTCGACCAGGGCAAAGCGTTTTTCGATCTCCTTGAGGGTCATGCGGTAGTAGGCGACCAGCTTGAAAAGGTCTATGAGGTCATTGCGCCCCATTGTTTCACTTTCGATCGCGTCAATCCCTTTTTCAATGAGGAAGTCGTTGAGCGCTTTGTCGTCTTTGAGGTAGGTTTCGTTTTTGCCTTTCTTGTAGCGGTAGAGAGGCGGCTGTGCGAGGTAAAGGTAGCCTTTTTCGATGATCGGACGGAGAAAGCGGAAGAAGAAGGTCATCAGCAGGGTCTGGATGTGGCTGCCGTCGACATCGGCATCGGTCATGATGATGATCTTGTGGTAGCGCAGTTTCTCTTCGTCAAACTCATCGCCGATACCGCAACCCAGAGCCGTGATCATGTTTTTGATTTCGTCGGATTTGAGAATCCTCTCGAGACGGGCTTTTTCGACGTTGAGGATTTTTCCTTTCAGCGGCAGAATGGCCTGGAAGACACGATCCCGCCCCTGCTTGGCTGATCCTCCCGCAGAATCACCCTCCACAAGGTAGAGTTCGCTGATGGCAGGGTCTTTGCTCTGGCAGTCGGCCAGTTTGCCCGGGAGGGTGCCGACCCCCATGGAGTCTTTGCGTTTGACAAGATCTTTGGCACGTTTGGCGGCATCGCGCCCTTTGGCAGCGAGGATGACGTGTGCCATGATTGCCTTGGCTTCGATGGGGTTCTCTTCGAGGTATTTGTTGAAGTTCTGGGTGAAAAACTTCTGCACGAGCGGCCGGACGTATGAGGAGCCGAGTTTCCCTTTGGTCTGTCCTTCAAACTGCGGTTCCGGAACACGGACGGAGACGACAGCGACCAGCCCTTCGCGGGCATCGTCTCCGGTGATTTTGGTGTTGCGCTCTTTGGCATTGGCATTTTTGGCGATGTAGCTCGAAAGCGAGCGGGTCAAGCCGGCACGGAAGCCCGCTTCGTGGGTGCCGCCGTCGGGGGTCTTGATGTTGTTGACGAAGGTGACCACTTTGTCGCTGTCAGCGTCGCAGTACATGATGGCAATGTCCATTTCGATGTCGTCGGCGGCTCCTTGAAAGAACTGAGCTTCACTGAGGGGTTCCCGGGTGTTCAGATCTTCAACAAACTGTTTGAGGCCTCCTTCGAAATGGAATGTCTCTTTGGTGTCATCCCGCTCATCGCGAAATTCAATGGTGACCCGGGGATTGAGGTAGGCCAGTTCCCGGA
>JALVQH010000244.1 GCA_027031505.1 Campylobacteraceae bacterium
GGAATGTGGCTTGTAGGTTGGGGTGTCCCCACCCCGACAGGATAAAAACAGTGCTGCGCTATTTCGTCTGCGCGATGAGTACCCCTTCAATGAGTTTATCCAAATCCCCGTCGAGAATCGCATCGACGTTGCTGAAAGGCTGGCTGCTGCGTGTATCTTTGACCTGCTGGTAGGGTTGGAGGACGTAGGAGCGGATCTGGTGCCCCCATCCGATGTCGCTCTTTTCTACGCCGTCGATTTCGGCCTGTTTTTTCGCCATTTCGTATTCGTAGAGGCGGGATTTGAGCATCTTCATGGCGGCGGCTTTGTTTTTGTGCTGGCTGCGGTCGTTCTGGCACTGGACGACGATGCCGGTGGGTTCGTGGGTGATCCGGATGGCCGATTCGGTCTTGTTGACGTGCTGGCCGCCGGCACCCGAGGCGCGGTAGGTGTCGATGCGGATATCCTTATCCTCGATCTCGATGTCGATGTCGTCGTCGATCTCCGGGGAGACCATCACGGAGGTGAAGCTCGTGTGGCGTTTGGCGTTGGAGTCGAAGGGGCTGATCCGCACGAGGCGGTGGATGCCGTTTTCGACTTTGAGGTAGCCGTAGGCGTTTTCCCCTTTGATGATGAAGCTGGCATCCTTGATCCCTGCTTCATCACCCGGCTGGTAGTCGAGGGTCTCGACTTTGAATCCGTGCCGTTCGGCCCAGCGCAGATACATCCGGTAGAGCATGCTTGCCCAGTCCTGCGACTCGGTGCCCCCCGCTCCGGGATGGATGGTGACGATGGCGTTGGCACTGTCGTGTTCGCCGCTGAGCATCATCTGTACTTCAAGGGCTTTGATGTGTTCGTCGAGGGAGGCGGCATCGTCGTAGAGCATTTCGAGGGTCTCGTCGTCCCTTTCGCTCCGGGCGAGGTCGAAATACTCCTGCGCGTCTGAGAGGGCATCGTACGCGGCGTCGTAGACCGAGAGGATCCGCTCGAGGCGGGTTTTTTCCTGTGAGACTTTCCCAGCATTTTCAGCATCGCTCCAGAAGGCGGGATCCTGCTGCATCGTCTCGATCTCCCCGAGGCGGGCACGGAGGGTATCGGGTTTGACGATGTTGGTGATGTTGTCCATTTTGGCGGTGAGGTTTTTGAGCATTTCGCTGTATTCGTATGCGTCCACGGTTGAAAAAGTTCCTTTTTCAAAGTGAATAGTGAATAGTGAATAGTGAATAGTTTTTGTTATTCGCTGAAACACTATCGTGGTATTCACAGAATTTTGATAGAATTTTATCTAAAACTATCCGAAGGTGAGGTTAGCTGTGGAGATTGTACGTACGGTTGAGGCACTGCAGGAAGCTAAACAACGGCAACAGGGGAGTATCGGCTTCGTTCCGACGATGGGGGCGCTGCATGCGGGGCATTTGAGTTTGATCCGCCGGGCGAGGGCGGAGAACGACGTGGTGATCGTCTCGATCTTCGTCAACCCGACCCAGTTTCTCGAGGGGGAGGATCTCGATGCCTACCCCCGCCGCGAAGCTGCCGATACCGAGATCTGCGAACGAGCCGGAGTCGATCTCCTTTTCATGCCGACGATCAGCCAGATGTATGAGAGCGATGAGCTTTCCATCGGAGCACCGGCGAAGCGGGGGTATATCCTCGAAGGAGCCAAACGTCCGGGGCATTTCGACGGGATGCTGCAGATCGTGATGAAGCTCCTCAATCTCACCGGGGCGACCCGTGCGTATTTTGGCAAAAAGGATGCCCAGCAGCTGGTGCTGATTCAGCAGATGGTGCGCACCTACTTCATACCGGTCGAGATCGTCCCGTGTGAGATCGTCCGGGACAGTGACGGCCTGGCGCTGAGCAGCCGCAATGCGTATCTGAGCGAGGAGGAGCGGAGCCGGGCGCTGGCGCTTTCGCGTGCGTTGAGAAAAACGACGGAGAGGATCACGGCAGGAGAGCGGGATGTTGAGGTGTTGCAGAGGGTGATGATCGATGCGATGGAGGGGGTAGATGCGATCGAGTATGCGGTGATCGTCGATCGGGTGTTCCGGCCGGTCGAGACCCTGAAGCCTGGCAATGCGATTTTGCTGGTCGCAGCCCGGGTCGGTCGAACGAGATTGATCGACAATTTGTGGATATAACCCTGAGAGGTGATCCGTTTTGTCATTTTTCGAAATTTTTTTGATAAATTGAGTCGTCTTAATATGTTTTTAAGTTGGATTATGGTTAAATGCGGCCTGGAGTTTAGGATTTTTACGCGTTTTCATTCAGACAAAGCCAATCTTATTCGCAAGATAAGGAACGGAAAGCCACAGATCTACGTGTTGTAGACAGCTGGGTTGCCTAAGAATGACTATTGTTAGCTATATAACTATTATAGGAGCAACAATGATGTCAGGGCAACACATCAAAACCCTTTTTCTGTTTACGGTATCTGCTTTGTCGCGCAAGCGTCACTTCTTCACACTGTTTATCACCACACTTTTATTGACATGGGCTCTCCCGTCCAATGCGTATGCACTCGATACGGACAAAGACGGCATTCCCGACAGCGAAGAGAGCTATTGCGATCAGCCCACTGTAGCGAACATCAATTTCGGTACCGGTGTGTATCGGGATCAGCTCTACATTTTCAACTGGACGGATACAAGTTTTGCCGACGGTTTCGATGAGGGAGATTCTCAAACCTTCGATTTGTCTAACGGACTGCATATTGTAGCTACCGTTACCAGAGTTGTTTCCAAGGGCGGTGATCCGAGCCGATATCGCCCCAGAGATTTAAACACATGGGACGGTTCCGGTCTGTATCGATTGTACGATACGCCGAAGCGGAAAGAGGTTTTTTATCCGGAAACCAGCAATGATCAAAATGAGGATATAGAAGTCACATTTCAATTTAAAGCGACTTTGAACGGGAAGCCTTTTCCTCTCGACCTGTTGGCTCTCGATGGCGAAGCCACACATTCGAGCAATGAACGTCTCACATTTACGACAGACGGCAGCCCCTGGCAATTGCTTGAAAAATCCGGAAACGGCGGGACGTTCAGTGGTGCAGGTACAGATACCCTGGTGGATGATTTTACCAACAAGGAGAATTTTTCTATTTACTATTCCCGGAATGCTGAGACTATTGGTGTCGTTATCGATGCCGGCGGCAGGGAAGGTATCGGTTTCGGTATCCGGCTGGTATGCGATTTTGACGGGGACGGTATCCCCAACCGTATGGACATAGACAGCGACAATGACGGTATCCCCGACCTTGAAGAGAGTGGACAGGATCCTTCGCTCGTCGATACTGACCATGATGGTGTTCTGGACGATGCTGCGGTCGGGACGACGGTCACACCCGTGGATACTGACCACGACGGCCATCCTGATTATCTGGATATCGACGCAGACAACGACGGTATTGTGGATAACATCGAAGCGCAAACCACATCCGACTATACAGCCCCTTCCGGAACCGATACTGACGGTGACGGTCTGGACGATGCTTACGATCCGGATAACGGCGGCACAGCTGTAATCCCGACCGATACTGACCGTGACGGTACCCCGGATTATCTCGATACCGATTCAGACGGAGACGGTATCAGCGACAATACGGAAGGCTGGGGCACGGACAATGGAAGAGCAGCCGTCACACCCCCTTCGGATGCCGATACGGACGGTCTGGATGATGCATACGACAACAACAAGACGCATATCAACCCGACCAACGGCCAGACCCCGGACAGTTTCCCGGATGACGACAGACCGGGAGGCGACAGAGACTGGAGACAGACCCCCAATCAAACCCCCGATGCTTCCGACAACCGTGTGGCCACATCCCAGGATACCCCTGTCAGAGGCAATGTGATTGCGGACAATGACGGTGACGGTGCCGACAGCGATCCTGACGGGGACAACCTGACGGTAACGCAGGTCGTGATCAACG
>JALVQH010000245.1 GCA_027031505.1 Campylobacteraceae bacterium
CATCAGAGTTTGAAGCTGGTGACGTGACACACAAGAGAAACATGCTGCCAGAACAAGACGATTTCGAGTGCCAAACCATGAAGCATGGAGTGAAAATGGGAAATTGATCGAAAATCACTCAAAATGAGACGATATTCCGGGTCAAACAACCTGGAGAGCTTTTTTTAATTGTGGAAACCGCTCCGGAAGGAGGACGGTCGTCTGAGGTTGGTTGAATTTGCAAGCGGCTCAAACCCTCATTCCTTTTTTGATTATAAAATGTTATAATTAGACACCCATCCCCAAGGAGCATCCATGCGTACACTCTGGATCGTACTGGTGGTGGCTGCCATCGCCGTCGGCGGAAGCTGGTATTACAAACATACCCACCCGGATCCCGTTCCCGTCCGGGTGGTGACCGTGGATCGCGGGCGGGTGGAGGCGACGGTCTCCAATACGCGCGCCGGGACGGTCAAAGCGTGCCGGCGCGCCAAACTCTCTCCGGTGATCGGGGGGCAGGTGATTTCCGTCCCTTATGCGGAAGGGAGTCACGTCCACAGAGGGGATGTGCTGTTGCGACTCGATCCGACCGACATCGAGGCGGAGATCGGACACATCCGGACGCAGATCATCTCGGCACGCGACCAGGCTCGTGCCGCCTGCCTCCGCGCGGAGTACATGTCCCGTACCCTGGCACGGAAGCGGGGGCTGCACCCGGAAGCAATCGCGCAGGATGCGCTCGACAAACTCCAGACCGAGACGCGGATCGCCCATGCGGAGTGCGAAGCGACCCGGAGCGCCGTCACCGTCGCCGAAGCGGCACTCACCGTAGCACGCAAACGGCTCGACCATACGAAAATCACGGCGCCCTTCGACGGGATCCTTGCCAAAGTCAATGTCCGTGCAGGAGAGTACATCACCCCCACACCCCCCACGACACTCTCTGCACCGCTTATCGATCTGATCGCTCCGGGGTGTTACCGAGTGTCGGTTCCGATCGACGAGGTGGACGCGGGGCGTATCGGAGTCGGGATGGCGGCGGTCGTGATGTTCGATGCCTGGCGCGGGGAGAAGTATGCTGCACGGGTGACGCGGGTGGGGGATTATGTGGTGGATCGGCAGAAGCAGTCGCGCACCGTCGACGTGGAACTCGAACTGGAGGATACCAACGTGACCCGGAAACTCCTCGCCGGGTACAGTGCCGACGCGACGATCGTCGTCGAGGCACACTCCGGTGCAATGCGCATCCCCACCGAAGCGTTGATGGATGAAACCCATGTACTGATCTTCGATCCCGGTGAGAAGCGACTGCGTCGACGCGCTATCACGAGGGGGATCGGCAACTGGAGCTTCACCGAGATCAAAACAGGCCTGGAACCTGGAGACAAGGTGGCAGTTTCCTTCGGTGAGAAGGGAGTCGAAGCGGGGGCGCTCGCCACCATCGTGGAATCCAACGCGACCCGGGAATCGACACCGTGATCGCCCTGCAGGATATCTGTCGCGAATATCAGGTGGGGGATGAGATCGTCCATGCCCTCGATCATGTCTCGCTCGACATTGAGCGGGGGGAGTATCTCAGCATCATGGGGGCATCCGGATCGGGCAAATCGACTCTGCTCAATATGCTGGGTCTGCTCGATATGCCCAATAGCGGGAGTTACCGCTTTGAGGATCGCGAATTGATGACGCTGAGTGAAGAGGCGCGGGCGACGTTTCGCCGGGAAAAGATCGGTTTTATCTTCCAGTCGTTTCATCTGATTCCCCGTCTGAGTGCATATGGCAATCTCGAATTGCCCCTCATGCTGCAGGGGATGCCCTTTTCCGAACGGCGCGAACGGATCACCCGGGCGCTTCGGGAACTGGGTCTGGATGAACGGATGCACCACCTCCCCAGAGAACTCTCCGGCGGTCAGCAGCAGCGAGTGGCGATCGCCCGGGCGATGATCCTCGAGCCTCCGCTTCTGCTGGCGGATGAACCCACCGGCAATCTTGACAGCCGTTCCGGAGGCGAAGTGACTGCACTGCTGGAGTCGCTGCATGATCGGGGGGTGACTCTGCTGATTGTAACGCACGATGCCGATCTGGGCAAACGGGCGACGCGTCAGATCCGGATGCAGGACGGTCGGATTCTGCATGATGAGCATGGAGGCCGGGGATGACACTCCGGGACACCGTCCGCTTCAGCAACAGGGCGCTCTCGGCCAGTCCCGGACGGACGGTGCTGATCCTGCTGGCGATGGTGATCGGGATCGCCTCGGTGATCCTTCTGACGTCTCTCGGAGAGGGGGCGCGACGGTACGTCGTGGGGCAGTTTCATTCTCTGGGATCCAACCTTCTGCTGGTGTTGCCCGGCCGCACCGAGACCAAAGGGGGTATGCCCCCCATGTTCGGCTATGCCCCCCACGACCTGACGCTGGAAGACTGCAAAGCACTGGAGCGGAGTCCGCTGATCGACCGAGCCGTACCGATTGTCTTCGGGACGGGGGATCTCTCGTACGGTGGTCGGGAGCGCCAGGTTTCCGTCATCGGTACCGACAGCGGGTACCAGAGTGTATTTAACCTTTCGCTGGTGCGGGGGCAGTTTCTCCCCTCCGGCGACCGGGATCGCGCCGAGCCGGTGTGTGTCCTCGGGGAAGAACTCTACCGGAAGATTTTCGGCCGTGATGAGGTATTGGGGCACTGGGTACGGATCGGGACACACCGCTTCCGCCTCATCGGTGTGCTCAAATCCAAAGGGAAAACCGCCACCTTTGATATGAGCAATATGGTGCTTGTCCCGACGGTAAATGCTCAGGCTCTTTTTGATCGTTCGGGGTTGTTTCAGATCGCTATCCAGGCGAGGAACAAAGCGTTGTCCCGTGTCCAGAAGCGCATCCTCTCCATCATCCAGACCCGCCACAACGGCGAGAAGGACATCACCGTCATCCGTCAGGATGCCATGATCCATTCTCTGGACAGGATTCTCCGGATACTCACCATCGCAGTGGGGGGGATCGGGGCGGTCAGTCTGCTCGTGGCCGGGATACTGATCATGAACGTCATGATGGTCTCGGTGAGTCAGCGCCGATCGGAGATCGGCCTGCTGAAAGCACTCGGAGCTTCGACCCGGGAGGTGATGCACCTCTTTCTCAGTGAGGCGTTGATGCTTTCGCTGGTGGGGGGAGTGCTCGGACTGGTGCTCGGACTCGGGGCGGTGCAGCTGATTGGATGGCTGGTGCCGGCATTCCCGATCCTGACCCCGTGGTGGGCGATGGTAGCTGCACTGGCTGTGGCACTGGCGACCGGTTTGATCTTCGGCAGCCTACCGGCACGTCAGGCGGCACGACTTCATCCCGTGGCTGCCCTCTCGGGGAGGTGAGACGATGTCATTTGTCGATGCGTTCGCTTTTGCTTTGACAAGCCTCCGTTTCAGTCGCTTGCGTACCTATCTGACGGCGCTGGGTGTTGCGGTGGGGATCGCTTCGGTGGTGCTCCTGACGTCGCTGGGCAACGGTGTGAAAAGGTACATGCTTACCGAGTTTTCCCAGTTTGGAACCCACATTATCGCTATCGCACCGGGCAAAATCAACACGTTTGGGTTTTCCGAGTCGGTCTTCGACACGATGCGTCCCCTGACGCTTGAAGATGCCCGCTCGATCCGGCGCCTCCCTTTTATCCGGACAGCCGTACCGTATGTGCAGGGCAATTCTCCTGTTCGCCACGGTCACCGTGTCCGCTGGACCAATGTACTCGGTGCCAATCACGATGTGCCTGAGACATGGAAACTGCACGTAGCCCGGGGGAGTTTTCTGCCTGAGGAGCCTCCGGGGCAGGCACGCAACCTTGCGGTCATCGGCCACAAGATCCAGACCGAACTCTTCCCCCACACATCCCCGCTGGGAAAATTCATCCGCATCAACACGGAGCGCTATC
>JALVQH010000246.1 GCA_027031505.1 Campylobacteraceae bacterium
GACGAGATAAACATGGTCGTGCGTCGTAACGGATTTTCTTGGTTATCGTGTCGATAGGTGCTGTCGGGAGACAGCACCCTACAACAAATATTTGCACATGGTGACTACACGACGAGAACTTTCTACCGATAATACTTCTTTATCACCGCTTCCAGCTCCTCATGAAGTCGCTCACGCGCCTCCACATCCAGTGAACGCAGATCAAGCTCCAGTCGGGTCTCATGCGCTTTTCTCGAAAAAGCATACGGAGCTTTTGATTTGGTTGGCTTCGATGCCTTGTTCCGCTCTCTCAACGCTTTGCGGTCGAGCTTTTTGGCGATGAAATCAAAATAGACCTCCACCTGCTCGGTCGGAACTTTGATTTTCTGAATTTCATAGAGTGCTTCGATGTCGTTGGTCGATTTGTTGCGGGAGAGATCGTGGATGATCGCATCATCGAGGGAGAGGACTTTGAGGATCTTGCTGACGTAGGATTTGGATTTGCCCAGCGCCAGAGCGATCTCATCCATACTTCGGTAGAGACCCCTGTCCATCGCATGCCGGAGCGAAAGGGCGAGCTCGAGGGGGTTGAGGTTGTCCCGCTGGGTGTTTTCCATCACTGCGATCTCGAAGAGCGCCTTGTCCCCTTCGTTCTGACTCAGGATGGCCTCTTCCTGGACGATCGCTTTGATCGTCGGGAGTCCCAGTTTCTGGTGGGCAAGCCAGCGGCGGTGGCCAGCCTTGAGGATGTATTCATCCTTGCCGGTTTTGATCACGGCGATGGGCTGTATAAGACCGTGCAGCTTGATCGACCGTGCCAGATCTTCGAGTTCATCGGGATCGATCCGGAGGCGGGGTTGCATGGGATTGTTGCGAATCGCATCGACCGGCAACTCTGAAAAAGTCTCCCCGTCGATCGGTTTCGCATGCGAAACTGCACGTTCATTGGTCTGAAGATGAGCATCTTCCCCGGCAGCCAACATCATGGCTGCATTGATTTTTCGTCTCGCCATCAGTTATCCCTTTTTGAGTATGGTTTTGATGAGATGTTTGATCTCCTGCTTGGCTTTGGAATCTTTCGGGATTTCAGTGATCCCTCTCCCCTCCTCCATCGTTCGGTAAAAATCGGCTCGGTGCGCTACAACAGCATCCATCAATTGGAAATGTTTGAGATTATCGATCATCTCTTCGATAACCGAGAAATCCCGTGCACTGGGACTCACGTCATTGAGCAGAACATCGGCCTGGATATTAACATTCATTTTTTCCGAAAGCTCCTCGATGATCTGATGAAATTTATACAACCCGGCAATTTCTGTCACACGATCTACTGCCGGTGTAATGATAATATCCGATATAAAAATGGCCGTGCGGTTGAGGTTGGAGTCGAAACCTCCCACATCGATGATGATGTGTTTCTCTTCCGGCCAGGTATCCATCAGCTCAACAAACGCCTCCGGAGTCTCAGGCTGGATGATTTCGATCGGTGTGTATCCGTTGGCAGCACGCAGACTGTTGGTATAAACCAGTGTCTTCTGAAAGTCGAGATCGACAATAGGCACGTCCAGTCCAATGGCAAGGTGCCAGGCAAGAAGACTCTTTCCCACCCCGCCTTTGGAGTGTGCAATGGTAACGATCATGGTTCACTCCTGTTATTCAAGTCGGTGTTTCGCACGCGAAACTTTTGAGGAGAATCTTACTGTAATTTGGCTGTCATATTGTTTCGCGTGCGAAACAGTCACATAAAAAATCCTCATAACAAGTATCTGACGAGGTTTCACACGATGGCGACAAAGGAGCACTCACGATTCAATAGAAGATATCAATCATCATCAGTAGAATGTTTTCCCTTCTGCACCGAGAGGAAAATCATCCCAATCAGTGCCGCCAGCATAATGAGATATGCGACGAAATGAACCAGAGCCGAAATGATCCCATCATACGGCACCCATCCCACCAAACCGAGGAGATAGTTAAAATCGTGATAGCCATCGACCCCGAGGAACGATTTGGAAGCCGGCAGATGCAACCCCTCGTGAGCCGTCGAAATGTACCATGCCGTATACTGAAGCGAGAAACCGACGAAAAAGAGGGCAAAAAAACCCCAGTACCGCTCCCCCCTCTTCCAGTAATACCATGCGACACCAGCCGGAAACAGCAGCTGAAAGACCGTCCCATTCGCAGCCGTCAGCCACTGCGGACACGGCAAAAGATAGCAGACCCCGTGCCCGGCTTCGTGGACGATCCCGAGGGTCTGGTTGGATACGAACTGAAACAGAGTAAAAAAATAGTGAAACAATCCGTGCGGCGTGCCGGGATGAGTGACATACGAGGAGTAATGGGGGAACATCACGAAGAAAAGGATCATCAACCCGGTCAACACTTTGTACGCCATTACGTTACCCCTGTCCCACTCACATTAACTTCTCCAGGATATCGAGAATCAAATTCTCGTATTTCTTCATCGTCTCCTCATCCACCGCTTCACTTGAACGGAACTGTTTGTGGCACTTCTCCAGCTCCGTACGCATCGCATCGTCAAGCCACCGCTCCTTGAAACTCTCATCCATCGCCAGCTGCACTGTCCCCCGGACAGCATGGGATCGGGACGCAACGGTATGGGCATGGTAGAGGGCACGCCCGAGGAGAATGTACGGGAAATTCCGGTTGGTCATCGGACCCATCTCGAGGTACCGTTTGCCCAGTGTGGTGCCCAGTACCCGAACCTCTGAGAGCTCTTCAAATCCCCAGTAGGCTCCCACACCGCCCACCACCGCTCCGATCGCACTCCCCAGCAGCAGCATGCTCCCGCCAAAGAGCAGATCGATCCCCGCACCGGCTGCCGCGCCGCCGGCTGCACCGGTGATGAGCATCTCCTGACGCGTCAGACCGAAGATCGAAGCACTCTCTTTTGAAAACAGATCGATCCCGTCAAAAAGAAGATAGGGTTGCTCTTTTTTCAGATGTTCATGATGCCAGATCGCTTCGATCTCTTTTTGCTCCTGCTGTTCCAGTCGGCGCAAGTGTTTCTGATACTGTTCCGTTAGCCTTCCTCGATCGGCCTCAGCAGGCTCATCGGTTTGGAATTCGAGCCGCTCGACATGGGCAAGCGAACGCTGCACGAGGCGCGCAATGCTCTGTGCCGTAGCATGCAGCAGCCGCTGCCGATACGACTCAAAGAGAGCAATGGAACGTTTGACCGACGGCGTCCACTCCTGCCGCAGCTGCGCAATGCCTTCCAGCAGGGCAATGTGCCCGTCAACATCGCGTGCCATCGGATTGTAAGTGCGGATCAGTTTGAAGTACTGCCCCAGTGCCGCCTGCCACTGCGCACTGTAATCCTCCGTCCCGATCCGGTTGATCAGCGCCATCGAAGGCTGCCCCGTCCAGCGGAGGATCTCCATCTCCGCTTCGTACTCTTCCCCGTAGGGTTTGGAGCCGTCCACGACGTAGAGGATCCCGGCTCCGGCCATAATGGGGGTCAACAACTCCACCTCGTCGGCAAATTTTGGATCATTCCGGTGTGCGTGCACAAAGGAGCTCACCGTCTCCGGACGCTTGTCGGCACCGACTTTTTGTGCCTCAAGCCACGCCAGCACCTGCCGTGCTCTTTGAAATCCCGGCGTATCAAACAACTCATACAGCACCGCCCCATCGACGGTGAGGGGGAAGGAGCGGGTGCGGGTCGTCGTGCCGGGGGTATCGGAGATCTGTACCGTATCATCAAACGCCAGCGAAGCGACGATGGAACTTTTGCCTTTGTTGGGATGCCCTACGACGGCGAAACGGGGATGTGGCGGGGCGGTCAGTTCTGCCATAGTACCACCTTTTCAAGATCGATGCTGCGAAGCTTGCGGCTCCATATGACAGCATCTTTGGGTGTGGCTTGATAGTTTTGCT
>JALVQH010000247.1 GCA_027031505.1 Campylobacteraceae bacterium
GTTTTGTAGCATGATAGAACAAAGAGTAACAAAGGAAAAACTATGAGAATCAAAGCAAAATCCAAAGGCGGAAAAACAACGGTAAAAGCGCTTCTGAAGCACCCCATGATGAGTTATGTCCAGGCGAAAAAAGCAGGCAAACCGGCCAACTTCATTACCCACATCACTGCCAAAGTCGGTGACATGCAGGTACTGGATGCTTCGACCAGCCAGAACCTTTCGAAAAACCCCTATCTGAAGTTTGCCTTCAAAGGGGATGCCAAAGGGAAGGAAATTGAGATTACCTGGACCGATCTCTTGGGAAAAAGCAAGACGGGAAAAGCGAAAATCAAATAAGGGCATTTGCCGAAAGGATGACCCATGAAAGCCGTGAAAATAACCGTAGCTGCCTTGCTGATGGTCTCGTTGGCAAGCGCCGCGAGCTTCAATACCCAGGCAGAAAAAGACCGCAAAGCACTGATTGCGTACATGGAGAAAAAGTTTGCAGATCCTGTAAAGAACAAAAACCAGTTCTTCCCGTATTCGACCGATGAGGAGCTCTCCAAACGTTTTAAAAAAGGGATCAAACGGGATGATTTTCGTCTGGGGTCTTACGCATACGACAAAGGCGGAAAATCCCAATACGATGAAGTGATGGAGATGCCGCCGTTTGAGGACAACATCGATGCGGGGAAAGCCCTCTATGAAAAAAAGTTTGCCAACGGAAAAACATTTAAAAGTTGCTTTCCTGATCCGGCGATTGCGGGGGAATACCCGAAATTTGACGACAAAAAGAGCGCAGTAGTCACGTTGAGCATGGCGATCAATGATTGTCTCAAAACCAACGGCGAAAAACCCTGGAAGATGAAAAAAGGGAAGATGGCCGATCTCGAAGCCTATTTTGCATCCGCTTCGACCGAAGCGGGCAAAAAAGTCCACATCGTCATCCAGTCCGAAGCAGCAGCCAAAGCATACGAAGCAGGCAAAAAAGCCTACTATTCGCAGCGAGGCTATCTCAAGCTTTCCTGCGCAACGTGTCATGTGCAGGGTACCGGCAAGCGGGTACGGAACGAATACATGTCGCCCCTGCTGGGACACACGACCCATTTCCCGGTCTATCGTCTCAAATGGCAGGGTCTGGGGACGCTGGAGCGCCGGATCGAAGGGTGCAACAAGGATGAAGGGGAAAACCCTCACAAACCCGGCAGCGCCTGGATGAGCAATGTGCTCTATTTCATGGCCTACATGTCCAACGAAATGCCGGTTGACGGCCCAGCCATTCGCAAATAAGGAGGCGACCATGAAAACGTATACGCTTACACGCATCATTCTTGTGGCAGGATTGGGTCTCTCCTCGCTTTCGGCTGCGACACTTGCCGATGCTGCCAAAATTGAC
The DNA here is from genome assembly GCA_027031505.1 of Campylobacteraceae bacterium. Classification (GTDB taxonomy): domain Bacteria; phylum Campylobacterota; class Campylobacteria; order Campylobacterales; family Sulfurovaceae; genus S017-3. The sequence goes on from JALVQH010000247.1 coordinate 1,376, forward strand.
GTTGCTACCGTGTGCGATGTCAAAGCAAACGGCATCGACGGTGTCTTGAAAACGGCAGCTGAATACAATGCACTGGCCAGGAAACTGGGCGTCGAGTTCAAGCGCAAAGGGATAACAACCAGCCAATACATCACCGACACCGAAACGGCGGCCAAGGCCAAAGCCAGAGAAGTAACCCTGAAATACAAGAAAAAAGGGAAAGTCAAAAAACATACGTTCGCGCTCAACTATGCCGCGTGGCGTGCCTGCCATTTTGCCGTGCGTGCGGTTCAGCAGGTCAACGAAGCGGAGAAAACGTGGCGGCTGGCTGTGCCCGGAGACGGCTTCAAGTTTTAAGCAACTGACGCATCATCTATTCCTGTTTAGGATATTATGAAAAAAGGAACACAATGAACGAAATGAAGCGACGAGAATTTCTCTACATGATGGCGGTACTCGGTGCTGCACCGGTTTTTGCCAACTCCCACATGCGTCTGAGCCCGGAAGGGAAGCTTGAAGATTATTACAAACTCAAGCCGTTTGGCAATGCCCGCATCCTCCATACCACCGATTCGCATGCCCAGTTGATGCCGGTGTACTTCCGTGAGCCGAGTGTCAACATCGGTCTGGGCGACAACCTCGGCAAACCCCCTCACATCGTCGGCAAAAATTTCCTCGACTACTACAAGATCACAAACAATCCCCGTCTCGAATACGCCCTGAGCTGTGTCAACTTCGAAAAACACGGCGAAGCGATGGGGCGTGTCGGGGGATTTGCCCATCTTAAGACAGCCGTCGACTTCCTCCGTACCAGTTTCGGCAAGGACAAAACCCTTCTGCTCGACGGCGGGGACACATGGCAAGGCAGCTGGACGGCGCTTCAGACCCGCGGCAAAGATATGGTCGGAGCCATGAACCTGCTTGGCGTTGATGTGGCGGTGGGTCACTGGGAGTTTACCTACACCGAAAAAGAGATCCTTGAAAACCTCAAAGCGCTCAAAGCCGAATTTATCGCCCAGAACGTCAAGGTCAAAGAGGACGCCATCATGGATGAAAAATTCACCCCCTATGATGAAGATGAGGGGTGGGCGTTCAAACCGTACACGATCAGGAAAATGGGCAAAGCCCGTGTCGCGATCATCGGCCAGGCGTTCCCCTACACCACCATCGCCAATCCGCAGCGTTTTATCCCCGATCTGACATTCGGTATCGAAGCCGACAGTATGCAGACGCTGGTCGATCACGTCCGCAAAAAAGAGAAACCCGATGCGGTCATTGTTCTCTCTCACAATGGCTATGATGTGGACAAAAAAATGGCGCAGGTGGTTACCGGTATTGACTTTATCATGGGGGGACACACCCATGACGGTGTCCCCGAAGCCTACCCGGTCACCAACAAAAAAGGAACCACCTATGTCTGCAACGCCGGCAGCAACGGCAAATTCCTCAATGTTCTCGATCTCGATATCCAGAAAGGGAAAGTGGTGGACTTCAAGTTTACCCTCCTGCCGATCTTCTCCGATCTGATCCCCGAAGACAAAAAGATGAAAGAGTACATCGTCGGCGTCCGCAAGCCTTTTCTCAAAGAGCTCGAACGTCCGTTGGCAACCACCGAAATCGCCCTGTTCCGCCGCGGCAACTTCAACGGCACCTGGGATCAGGTGATCGTCGATGCCCTGCGCAAAGTGGGGGGCGCCGACGTTGCTTTCTCTCCCGGGTTCCGCTGGGGAACGAGTCTGCTGGCGGGACAGAAGATCACCTTCGACGATCTGGCGACCCAGACAGCGATGACCTATCCGGAAACCTATGTGAAAGATATGAGCGGTGCGACCATCAAGAATGTCCTTGAAGATGTCGCCGACAACCTCTTCAATCCCGACCCGTTCTATCAGCAGGGGGGTGACATGGTGCGCACCGGCGGCCTCTCGTACAAGATTGATCCTGCCAGGAGCATCGGCAAACGTATCACCGACATTACCATGGCCGACGGGAAAAAGCTCGATCCCAAAAAGACCTACAAAGTCGCCGGATGGGCAACCGTCGGCTCGAAGTCTCCCGGCAAACCGATCTGGGAATTGGTCGAAGAGTACCTTAAAAATGTCAAATCGATCCAGGCCGGCTACAAAGTCGAAAGCCCGGAAATTATTGGCATCAAGGGCAATCCCGGCATGGTTCAGTGTTAGAGGCCATGCCTGCAGAGAAAGGAGCAAAAATGAAACAAACATCAAAATGGGTATTGGTGGCTCTCATGCTCTCTGCTTCTCTGTGGGGAGGGAACCTCTATCAAGATGGGAAGAGGCTCTTCAAAGAAAAGTGCTCTTCATGCCATACCGGCTACATCCCGGCGGATACCATCAAAGAGAATTTTTTTGAGAAGAACAATACTCTGCTGCATCTCAAAGCCCCTTCGGTCAATATGCTGGCCTATGCGATCATGCGCGGACCCAAGAAGGTAGGAGACCCCTCCGACCCCGACATGCGTCCGGATGAGATCGAGGAGTACCTCAAGGGATACCTGGA
>JALVQH010000248.1 GCA_027031505.1 Campylobacteraceae bacterium
GTTTTCTATCTGCGATTACGCAGGGTGTGCAATTGCACACCGAAATCGCAGTGGAATATCATTGCAAGTACATAACGACAGGAAAAAAAGAGATGATCGAACGCTTATATGCCAAATCCTTGCTGAGTTTTCCGAAAGTGGAGCTGGAGTTTGCGCCGGGGCTGGTGGTTTTCAGCGGGCCCAGCGGTGCGGGCAAATCGGTACTGATGGGGGCAGTACTGGCCGGACTGGGTCTTGCCGATGGGCTGGCGGAGCTGAGTGAGCTGGTGATTGCACGGCCGGAGGGGCTGGAGAGCCAGCTCTACGATCTGGAATCCACCCCCGTCATCAAGCTGATCAAAAAGAGTTCTCTGCGCTGCTACCTCGACGGCCAGTCGATCCCCCGCAAGGGGCTCAAAGAGCTTTTTGCTCCGTATGTGCACTATCTGAGTGTCCGGGATCGGGGCGGGTTCGAGAGTGAGCGGTTGATTGATCTAATCGATGGGGCGCTGGCGGCGACGGATGCGACATTTGCCGCCCGCAAAGCAGCCTGCCAGAGCCGCTATGCCACCCTGCGCAAGAAAGAGGCCGAATTGGCAGCGATCCGCCGGAGTGAGCGGGAGCTGGCTGATCGGATCGAGTTTGCCACCTATGAGATCGAGAAAATCCGTGCGATTGACCCGCAGGAGGATGAACTCGAGAACCTCATGGCGACCAAACGGCAGCTTTCAAAGCTGGAGAAGATCCACGATGCGCTTGGCCGTGCCGAGGGGATCTTCGCTGCCGAGGGAGCGGTGGAGGAGCTTTTTGGACTGCTGGAAAAAGACGGCAGCTACTTCAGTGATGCGATGAATCAGCTTCGCGCCGATATGGAAGCGAGTGAGCAGCTGGCCGAAGAGCTGGCCGAAACCGATGTTGAGGCGGTGCTTGATCGTCTCGAAGCGCTCAACGGCCTTATCAAACGCCACGGATCCATCCCCGAAGCACTGGCCTATCTGGCCGAAAAAGAGGCCGAACTGGCCGGCTACACCCATATCGAGGAGGACAAGAGCGTCCTGGAGGCTTTCATCACCGAGGAGACGGCGGCATTGCAGACGTTGGCCGGGGAGATCAGCGCACAGCGTCAAGCGCAGGCTAAGCAGCTGGCCGAGAAGATGTCCGAATACCTCCGCGACCTCAAACTTCCTGCAGTTTCATTCCTCTTCGAGACCACCGAACTGAACGAGACGGGAAGCGACCGGATCGATCTCGAGCTGGCCGGATCGACCACCGCCACTCTCAGCGGCGGCGAGCACAACCGCCTCCGTCTGGCACTCATGGCTACCGCCCTCTCTTCAGGTACACGGGGGCAGGGTGTGGTGATCCTCGATGAGATCGATGCCAATGTCAGTGGCGACGAGAGTATCGCCATCGCCCGGATGATCGCTGATCTTTCCCGCGTTTACCAGGTCTTTGCCATCTCCCACCAACCTCATTTGGCTGCTCAGGCCGATCAGCACATCCTCGTGGCCAGATCGGATGACGTCAGTCAGGCACTGGAATTGGATAACGATGGACGTGTGCAGGAGATCGCCCGGATCGTCGGCGGAGAGACGGCGGATGCGGAGGCGGTGGCGTTTGCGCGGAAGTTGCTGGCGGGGTGAGGAGTCTTACGCGTTAAGTGTTCAGAGTATGTATCAGCTCCAGACTTTTGCCGATGCTCTCTTCGAGAAATCGGCTCAAACTTTCCAGATCGTGGAGAGCATTAAGATATTCATCCCGATTTTCGTTTTTGATTAGAGGGGGGATGATGTTATTCTGAATGGCTTGATATGCCATCAGGAGTCTCCCGACCCTTCCGTTGCCGTCGGCAAAAGGGTGGATTTGCTCAAATGTGATATGAAACTCCGCTATCTCTTTGAGGCTCAGGGTGTTATTGCCAAATCGGTAGAGGAGGTTTTCCAGATCGTTTGAAATATTGGCTGGTGCAGAGAGTTGGATATCGACACCCTTGATGTATCGCTCATCTGTCCGGTACGCCCCGACAGGTCTGGCAACATACTCTGGCGAGACTTTCAGAGCGTCTTCAAATATAATGGAATGGATATCTTTGACAAACCCGCTGTCCAGAGTCGTCTCGGGATTGGCTGCTTCACGGATGATCACATCATATGCTTTGGCAAAACCGAGAATCACCAGCTGTTCACCGAGAGGTTTGTGCCCAGCTGTACGTCCAGACTCCAATAATTCTTTAGTTTCGCCAAATGAGAGGGTTGTCCCCTCCATGGCATTGGAGTGGTGTGTGATCGAGATACGGAGCAGCCGGAAAAGCTCTTCTCTTTGTCTGAGGGTTAATTGATTGAGTTGATACATTTTTCTCTCCTCCAATAAACTTAATTATGCACTCTTCGCTTGAAGTGGAAATCTTTCGGGTGCTCTATCATCTCCAGACTCAAATCAATATCCAGGCGCTCCCAATACAAATGTTTTTCTCCAAAATGTTGGACATGAATAATATCGTTTATGGTTTTATCTTTGAACCAGGGGAAATCTTCATACGACAAAAAATACTCTTTGCCGTCGGACAATATCCAGAAACCATGACTGGAAATGTTGGTTACTTCAGTTTTCAAAATGTATCTCCCATGCTTGAATGAAGTCGCTTTAATGCTCTTCAATGATTTGCTCAATCTCGTTTAATTCTTTTTTCGACAACTGGCAGTTCTTCGCCAGTTCGATTTGGGGGTCGAGCCAGAATTTTGCTTCACCGTTCAGACATTGAACGTGTATATGCTGCCTCAGTTCTTCTCTCGAAAAAAAGAAAAAACGATACCCTTTTATTTTCAATACGGTTGGTAATATTTTTCCTTTCTTTTGAGATAAATGATGACACCAAAAGAATCACATTGAAGTGAACATTATAACATCTTTTGAACCTATGATGGTATAATAGTGCAACAAAAACGACAACCACCACACCGCATTAAGGGTCAGACGTTGAATATCCACTTTATATGAACAAAAAGAGTGTTTTAAGAGGTTGTAGTAACTGACCTCTATGCCCACGAGGTGCCCTATGTTTTTTGTGCCGCTTTATGATAAACGTCCATATCGGCACGCTTGCCGATGGCAACGATGATGATCTCTATCTTTTCTTCTACGACTTTATACACGATTCGCACACGTTTATTGTCGACGTATGTTTTCCGGTAGCCGGTTAGATTGAGATTGGCTTTGTTGCCAAGCTCCACACCGATCATGGGATTTTGTGCGAGTTTTTTGATCTTTTTCATCACGAGCAATGTCGTACGATGCCCCAGGGTTTTGAAATCACCCTTGACGGCTTCGTGGTACTCGATGCTGTACATTTACGTCAGCTCATTTTCTGAGATACCGAGGTGTTCGAGCATTTCATCCTGTGTCAACGTTCTGTACGGCTGAGCCGTCCGTTCCTGGATGAGACGTGCTATCTCCTGATTTTCTACATACTCCAGTGCTTCGTTCATTCGTTCATAGTCATCCCTGGAGACGATGACGGCTTCGACACGGTTGTTTTTGAGGATGGCAAGTTTGTCGATGGAGCGGGATGTGATCTGCGCAAGGTAACTCCCGAAACGCTTGGCAAATTCGGAAGAGGGGATTAGTTCATCGGATGCGTAGGATGTCATGTGGTTCTCCTTGATATATCACGGAAAATCTTACGGATAGTATAGCGTATTTTTGATCATAATGTGCAGGATATTACAGGTGTCAAACTCGACGAAGAAGAGATGAAGAAGCTCGAAGAACTCAAGCATCAAAAAATTCTCACCAAAGACAATACACACGCAATCGCTTTTTCCAAAACACTGGAAGAGCATTTCAATAATGCTGACACCCTGGCCAAACGGAACAAAGCGATAG
>JALVQH010000249.1 GCA_027031505.1 Campylobacteraceae bacterium
CCGGTGTTGACCTGAGTCACACATGGAGTTGCTATCAGAATGAGGAGAAAGCCTGCGGAGTGTGCGACAGTTGTCGGTTGCGGCTGAAAGGATTCGAAGAAGTCGGAGTCGTCGATCCGGTAGCATATGAGGAAGTGAGAGGTGAGAGGTGAGAGGTGTCGGCCGTGGTGTGCGATGCCTCCGGTTCCTCATCGCATGACGAATCACCACTCACCAATCACGAATCACCAATCACGAATCACCAATTACGAATCACCAATTACGAATCACCAATCACGAATCACCAATTACGAATCACCAATTACGAATCACCAATTACGAATCACCAATGCACCCATACACGGTGTGCAATTGCGCACCCTACTGCTTCTGCTCGTCAATAGCTTGCTGGTACTGGGTGCGCATACCGGGTCTGGCTTCTTCAGGGAGGATCAGGGGACAGCGGGCGCGTCCGGCATCCCAGCCGCGCCTGTACTCTGCCGAGATGGCCGAGAGGGAGTAGTTGCGCTGAAAATACCCTTCACCGGTGCGGCATCCGTCGACGACCCCTTTTTTGTAGATGCGCGAAACATTGCGGCCAAAGTTGTATCCTTTGTAGCAAAAATAGCCGGCCTTTTGCATATATGGAAAGCAGCGACTGCCGGAGGGAGTGCAGCCGGATAGCATCAGCATTGTCGCCCCCGCTGCCAGAAAGGTAACCGATTGTATGCGCATAGGAGTTCCCTTTTGTTTTTTTTGGTATCATTGTATCACAAGTATAATTGAAATCACATAGAGGAGATTTGATGCCGACACCCCTGCAAGAGCGTGTCTGGGAGGCTTTGCGCCAGATCCCCCGCGGTCGGGTGACAACGTACGGAGAGATTGCCCGCCATCCTGGAACACGTGCGGTGCGAACCGTGGCAACAGCTGTGGGCAGGAATCCCTGTGCTCCAGCTGTTCCCTGCCATCGTGTCGTCCGTGCCGATGGGCAGATCGGGCGCTACAGCGGAGGGGAAGGGGCGGCAACCAGGATCGCCTTATTGGCGGATGAAGGTGTCAAGGTGCAGAGGGGAAGGATCGTTGATTTCGAGCAGCGGTACTGGCGCTACCCTTCACACTCGGTGACAAGCCCTTCGGGGAGTTGATCTTCCTGTCCGGGAAAAATACTTTCGACTACAAGATCCGGATGGATCAGTTCGCGCAACTTGCGTTGAACAACCATCTTGGTGGTCAGGGTGCTCATGGAGCATCCGTTGCAGCTGCCGGCAAGCTCGATCCAGGCGGTGGCATCCTTGATCCCGAGGTAGCGCATGGTACCGTTGTGTGAGGCAACATATTTTTCGATATCCGGGAGGAAGTTTTTGATGGCGATGCAGAGATCATCGTCGGTAAAAGGCATCATCGGTGTATCCTTGTGGGTGCAGTATAGAGAAATAGTGGCGAGAAATATAGCCAAAGTCCCTTAATCGGAGTTGATATGCGCTGCATCAGTTGTCATCGTCTGTCCCGGGATGTGGTGTGCCGATCCTGCCGTAACCGCCTCCTGACCCCGGCTGTAAGCCGGAGGACAGTGGGGACACTTGAAGTGGTCAGTCTGTTTGGCTACCGGACACTTGAACCGTTTCTGCTGACCAAGCACACACCCGTCGGGCACCGAATGTATCATTATCTCGGAAAACATTTCCTTTCACCGTTTCTTTCAGAGTTTGCCGACAAGCTTCCACCCGGGAGTTTGGTGCAGATTATCGGGGTCGATGAGTATGCCGGAGGGGGCTACAGCCACACAGCCCGTCTGATCCATGCCGTCAAACACCCCTCTCTCGAAGTCATTCACGGAAAACTCCTGGCGCGCAATCGGGTCACCTATGCCGGGAAAACCCTCCAGTATCGTCTTGAAAACCCCCGTAAGTTTCGCTACACCGGTCCGTGTGGGGGGGAGGCGATCCTTGTCGATGATATTGTCACGACCGGATTGACCCTTCAGCAAGCCCGTCAGACCCTTTTGGCAAACGGGGTGGATATCCTGTATGCTGTGACACTGGCAGATGCGCAGCAATGATTATTGGATGATTGGCATATTTTTGACAAAATCAGGTATAATTACAGAAATCAATCATTCAAAGAGAGGAGGTCGGAAGCACCTGATGAAAAGAAAAGTTGGATACTTTGGCATTCTTTTGTCTGCCGGCATGCTGATGGGCAGCGGAGGTCTCTCGGCATTGGAAATCGGGAACGATGCGGATGCAGTGAAAGCTGCCGGAAAACTGCGCATGTTGACATGGCGTGCGCTTAAAGACTACATAGAAATCGGGATGAAGAGCACATACGGCCATCCCAAAGAGGAGATCAAACAGACGTTTGCAGAATTTGACGAAAACCTCAAAGCTCTGAAAATTTATGTAAAAGATCCCCTCGTCAAGCGCAAGTTGAACACGATTGAGGAAAAGTGGCAAAATGCCAAAGTTTTTTTGAACAAAGAGCCTGAATTGGCGGAGGCTTCAAAATATTTTGGCAATACCAAAGCGCTCAAAAAAATTATATATGAAACCGTGGGGATGATGAGTAGAAACAAGGGTGCCGTTATTGAAAAATCGAGTCGTCTCCCCGCGGTTTCCCAGGCTTTGTCGGCTATTTATTCTCTCAAAAGCTGGGGCATGAAGGATGCAGACAAAGCATTGGCCGTCCCTATGCGGCGTTTTCGGGAAACGCTGGATTTTTTGGAGAAGAGTCCGGAAACCGAACCAAAAATGGCTGAAATTCTTCAAAAAATGGAAAAAGTTTATCTGTTTTTCCAGGTCATGAATGATGCCGAAACACTGACACCTTCTCTGGCAATCAAACGAGCCAATGAAATACTGAAAGATGCCGAAAGGCTCACAGAGCTTTATGCGAATGCGCTTAAACATTAAGTGAAAGGATGGATGATGAAAAAAATATTCCAGGCGGCGGGAGCAGGTTTGCTGGTATGGATGATGGCCGGTTCGGCTGCCTGGGCTGCCCAGGCAAAACCAGAAACTCACAAAACGACCGGAAATGATGCCGAGACGCTGGGAATGGTTTATGCAGCCATGCGCTCCCGTGTTTTTATCCAGATGGTAGCGAAGGACTATCTCTATATCGGTAACGATGTGGCAACGACTAAAGCACAAAGAGAGATGAAAGCTGCACTGAAAAAATTTGACAAGGAGCAGAAAAAGCTTGCGGATGCCTTTACGGATCCCAAAACCAAAAACCTCATGACGTTTATCAGGATCAACGTAGACGAGATAAAAAATACCCTGAAAAAACCCTACAGCATAGATAATGCCCAGGAGATTATCGATCTTGCGGAAGCGATCTCGGAGGGGAATAAAAAAATCGCAACCGTTTTGAGGAAAAAGCTCTCCAGACACTATCCGACCGGCAAAGGGCAGCGTTATATGGTTACCCAGATTGCTAAATATTATATGGCGTATCAAGCAGGGATCAAAGATGCAAACACCATACGCCACATGAAAAAAACAGTCGGTGATTTTGAAAAACTCATACAGGAGATGAAAGCCTACCCCAAAAATACGGTTAAAATGAATCAGCTCCTCAATGAGACCGAAAGGCTGTGGAAGATAGTCAAACAATTTTACATGGATATCGAGGAAGGGGGCTTGCCTGTTATTGTATATCAGACGACGAACAAAATTGACAAAGCCGTGATCGATTATTCTCTGCAGGTGAAAAAAATTGCCGCCAGAAAATAATCCAGGGGGCATCTCATGAAGAAATTGATTGTACCCCTCCTTGCCGGATTTATGGCAATGACTTTTACGTGTCACGCTGCCACGCGGGGAGATGTAAAAATTCTTGAAGCGTCCGATACCATCAAGTATCGGATTAACCATCTGACCCAAAACTATTTGCTCTACACGCTGTTTCCGCACAAGAGAGAATTGTCCAGGGTTCTCAAAAGAGACCTTGAGGCTTTGAATAAAAGTTTTCAGGAAATTGCCGTGACAACCAAGGATGCCCATACGAGAGGATTGCTGGCTTTTTTCGCTTACCAAAAAACGCGGGCGGAAGCAATTCTCGAGCAGAAGCCGACCCGAAAACTGGCCGAAGAGGTTCTGGATATGAGCGAGAGTCTGACGGAAGGGGCGGATGCGATTGCCCGTCACCATAAATATGACTTTTCTTTTGAAGAAAAGATGTTCAAAATAACACTCATGATGTCGGAGCATCTTGAGGCGATTGCCAAATACTATATTGCACATCACCTGGATCAGAGTGATCCGGAAATCCTCAAAAAAATGAGCCGCACAATCAAAGTGTTTGCAGATGAGCTTGCCAGAATACAGCAGTACAAATACAAGGAGACCAAAGCAGAAGAGGCACAGAAAAGCCTTGTGGCAGCCTGGCAGACAATTTCCCCTTATCTGATACGGGATCTGAAAGACAAAGCAAGCCTTCCGATGGTTGTCAATGCCGGGGTGGGGTATATGAATACTTTGCTGCAGTATCTCGGCATCTATCACAGTAAAAACCAATAAGGAAACAGTATGCGGTCAAAGATTTTATTTGCGGCAGTTTTGGTGATGCTGACGGCTCTTGTCGGCTGGTTGGGTTATATGACATTCCACGCATACACAGCATTCCGCCCCATGAGCCAAAACAATCAGCATCTCGAGGAGCTGCGCTACATTGATTCTGCAATCACTGCCCTGCAGAAAGAGCAGGAGGCTAATGCACTTTTTCTGGGATTTTCCGGAAAGAATTTTGCAGACAAACTCCAGAGCACCCGCCGGAAAAGTGATCGCTGGATTCGTGAAATATCCAATATCAGTCCCGACACTGCCGGCTTGATAAAGTCATTGAATTCCAGCCTCAAATTTATCCGCTCAAACGTAGATATGCTGAATGGAAAATATCCCGAATCGGCAGGACGCGGTTTTGATACGGAGGTGTATCCGCCCCTGATTGCGCGCGTGCGTACTCTGGGTTCCGTATTCTCTTTGAGGGTTTTGAATCAGGAGGCGCAGGCGCTGGCTTCGTTTTTGCGGAGTCGCGTGGCTCACGGCAGTGAAGAAGCCTATCTTTCCTATCTCGCAGCACGAAAAAAACCTCTCGGATCTGATGAGATGCAGTATTGGGAAAATCTGATGGAGAAAGAGGGGGTGCCCCGGTTGGATCTGATTCCGGATCCGAAACTCATCATGAAAATCAAAGAGAGTCAAGCCGAAACCGGGAACGGAGATGTCACGGCATCCGTTCGGGGGAGAATATTGAGGCATGCACGGAGCGGGCGCTTTGTGTTTGAGCCTCTTGAAATTTCAAGAGTATTTGCTGCGCAGGAAGCCCAAAAAGCAAAAGCTTCCAAAATTATCACGGATGAAATGGAAAAAAGACTCATGGAGTCTCTGACGGAGGCACGCATGCAGCTGATCCGGTACGGAGCAGGCTTGCTGCTTGCTGTGCTGGTGCTGTTTTTCCTGCTGAGAATTTCCGGCAAATCGTCACGAGAACGCAAGGCACTTGAAGAGACCCTCAGGGAGATGGTCAGTGATTTGCCGGACGAGCAGCAGAAAGAGCTTGATATGATTCTCAAAAAAGGGGACAGAGTTTCGATCTACCGGTTTCTTACCGATACGACCCGTGCAGCTCGTGCAGCCCGTGAGCAGGCACTTGAAGCGGAAAAAGCCAAAGACCTTTTTCTTGCAAATATGTCGCATGAGATTCGTACACCGCTGAACGGTATCCTCGGATTTACTCAATTGCTGGAGTCGACCGAACTCTCAGAGGAGCAACGCGGATTTATCGACATCATCAAAGGAGCCTCAGATAATCTTTTGTCAATCGTTAACAGTATCCTTGATCTCTCTAAAATACGGGCGAAAAAAGTGGATCTCGAGGCGATCCCTTTCAGTCCAATGGATATTTTTTCCGATACCATTGAACCGCACGAAGTGAAAAACTCCGAAAAGAAAATTGCCTATACGACTTTTATCGACCCCAGTCTCCCCATGCTTATCGGAGATCCGACCCGACTGAGACAAATTATGACCAATCTGATCGGTAATGCGATCAAATTTACCGATACAGGAGGGTCGATCGATGTTTCGGTTGAAAAGATCAACGAAAACGACCATGAAGTTACCGTCCTTTTCAGCGTAAAAGACACCGGAATCGGGATAACACCGGAGCAAAAAGATAAGATTTTCGAAGCATTTTCCCAGGCCGATATTTCTACGACACGCCAATATGGCGGTACAGGACTCGGATTGGCGATTACAAGCGATCTTGTCAAACACATGGGGGGGAAACTCAAAGTGGAAAGCGTCCCGGGCGAAGGGTCGGAATTCTACTTCACTCTGACATTCAAAAAAGCAGGAGAAGATGAGAGCAGTGTATACAATTTTGAAAATCTGCATTTGGCCTATTATCTTCCGGAAGGTTTGAATGAACGGGCATTTGACAAAGGAATCAAGCGTTATCTTAATTTTATCTCACCCCGAAGCGAATTGATAAGAACGCTCCCGGACAATATTGAGAAAACATACGATATCTTGTTTATTGACTACTCTCTGGCACCTGTTCGAAGGAATATCAAGACATTGCTCGATTTTGATATGAATATTGTTGTGCTGGGGTACATCTCTTTCAGGGATGAAATTGACAAATTTTCCAACAAAAAAACCAGCATCATTTACCGTCCGATTCTCTACACAAAGATCAAAAAGGCTATCGTCAGCTTTTATCACAAGGAGAAGTTGCAGCCTGTCCGCAGCAACCTGAATGACTTGGACGCACTGTCTCTTGAAGGTTTGCGTATTCTGGTAGCCGAAGACAATGAAATCAACCAGAACCTCATCCGGGCCGTGCTTGAAGATTTCAAGATGGATGTGACACTGGCCGAGAATGGAGAAGAAGCGCTGAATCTCAGAAAGCAAAATGAGTATGATTTGATTTTGATGGATATACAGATGCCAGTGCTTGGAGGTATGGATGCGACCAGAGCGATTTTGGAATTTGAGAGGCATGGGGGTCTCAAACACATACCCATTATTGCTTTGACGGCCAATGCACTTCAGGGCGATCGGGAAAAATACCTTGCTGTCGGAATGGACGATTATATCTCCAAGCCTATCCAGATTGAACAGCTCCGTCACGTGATTCTTGAGCATTGCCCTGATTGTCGCGGTGCGAAGCGGCGCACAAGGTCTCCTTCGGATTCGGACGAAAAGAAGCAGGCGAAAATATTCCCCGCCCGGATCTCGGATGCAGAAGAGTCTCTGCCGCATGAGAAGCACCAGGCGGAAGTTTCTGCAGCAGAGGCTGACAAGAAAAGCGACAGCAGGAATGAATGGGATGGCGACAGAGCCAGGGAGCATACAGATATAGTGCAGACGGGCTCCGATGATAGATCGGAAGATGTCAGAGGGGTTTTGCTGTATTGCCGTCCCGGACTGGCACAATATCTCCACTACTATATTCTTGAGCAGGAAGGCTGGAGGGTGGATGCTGTTGAAACCGAAAAGGCTTTTCTGTCCAATTTTGACGCTTCGGTTCACCAATATGTATTGATTGATGCCAGGCTGATCCCTGCAGACAGCTGCATTCTGCTCGATGCCATTCGTGAGAGCGGCGCCATACCCCTTGTTTACAAATCGGACAACACCTGCCAGTGCTCTGACGAGACGGAAAGTTACGCATTTGTTGAGGAGCTCCGTACCAAACTTTATACCGCCTGAGCCGTCCATGTGGCATGCCTTTATGCGGATGGATCGCGGCATTTTTTATATGCTGCTGGCTTCATTGAGTTTTGCATTTATGGGTGGATTTGCCAAGGTTCTTTCGCAAAATCTGCCCCTTTTGGAAGTGACTTTTTTTTCGTAACGTTTCTGGTATATTTTTTCTCCTTACATCTCTGAAAAAATATCGGTTTTGCCGGGATTGTGTTGATCGCACAGCCGGATGGAATGGCCTTTGGCAAATACGATCTGCTTGGTATTTTTTCCGGGATTGGTGCCGCACTGGCCTATACATCGATCCGGGAACTGCGCCGTCATTACGATACGCGGGTTATTGTGCTCAGCTTCATGGTAGTGTGAACACTCGGTTCGTTGATTCTCATGATTCTCAGTGAGTATATCCACCCGCAACAGCTGGATTTTTTGTTGGCACAATTTATCATGCCAACCGATTTGCCCTCCTGATCGGTTTGTTTCTCGGCGATCCGCTCCCCGATGTGTGGACAGGACTCGGGATGGTGCTGGTGATTGTGTCGGGACTGATAGTGGCGATGAAGCGTTCAGAATGAGAGCGGGTGCTTCTTCTCGCGTAAGGGTGTGTCATTGTGCACCAAAGTCGCAATGCGATTATCAAGATATCTCCGGAATGCAGCCGTTGGAAGGTGCGCAATTGCACATCCTGTGCGTGGTATGTGTCGCAGATAAACCCTTTTTTTGCTACAATCTTACCAAAAAACAGGACAGGTGAATGGTACGACGCGGCGTTTTTCTTCTCAATATGGGCGGACCGAACAACCTGGATGACGTGGAGCTGTTTCTGCGTAATATGTTTGCCGATCCGGCGATCCTGCCGATGCATCCGTGGCTGCGCAAAATCATCGGCAGGCGCATCGTCAAAAAGCGCCTCGGTGAAGCACGGGACAACTATCGGCATCTGGGGGGGAGATCCCCTTTGTCGGAGATTACTGAGGCGCTCACGGCCAAAGTGGAGGCATTGACTGGGCTGCCGACACGCCCGGCAATGCGGTATGTCCCTCCGCTTGCCGCCGATGCCCTTGCAGCCCTGCAGGAGCTGGGGATCGATGAGATCATCTGTTTTCCGATGTATCCGCACTACTCGACCACCACGACCGAATCCTCCTGGCAGGATGTGCAGGCACAGTGTGCGGCGATGGGGTATGCGCCTGCGCTCCGCCTGATCGAGCCGTATTATGCTGATTCGGCTTACCTTGATATCGTGTTCAACCGCATACGCAGCGCCTCCATGGGGATCGATCCGTCCGAATACACGCTGATCGTCTCCGCACACGGCCTGCCCCTCTCGATCATCGAGGCGGGCGATCCGTACCGCGATCAGATCGAACAAAGCGTTGAAGCAATCCGGGAGGGACTGGAAACATCGAAGATGCTGTTTGCCTCCGTCGAACTGGCCTATCAGTCCAGAGTGGGCAATGCCGCCTGGCTCGAGCCCAATCTCGCCGACAAGCTTCGCCACCCCGAACGCCTCAAGGTGATGATCCTGCCTCTGTCATTTACGATCGACAACTCCGAGACCCGTTTCGAGTTGGAGGTTGAACACCGGGAGATTGCAAACAAGCTGGGATATGAGGACTACCGTGTCGTTGCGTGCCCCAACGACGGCGATGATTTTGCGCAGTTTATTGCCGGGAGGATCGATGCAATATAACTCCAATCGACGAAAATACTTTTTTTCCCGTCCTGTGTTGTGGCGCATTCTGTTTGTCGTCGCGCTCATCGGCAGCTACACCCTCTCGGTATTGCCCGGGGAGGTGGTGGCTCCACTCTTCAGCTGGTCGGATAAGCTCAATCATGCCGGAACCTTTCTCATACTGGCTGTTTTGCTGCGGATGGGATGGAAAATCGCGTATCTCAAGGCCACTGCACTGCTGCTTTTTTACGGCGCATTTATCGAGTTTTCACAACTCTTTGCGATTCACCGGAGTGCAGAGCTTTCGGATATTGCTGCCGACGCAGTCGGTATCTTCATCGGCTTGAAACTTTTCAGGTTGTTTCGGTTGGGTTTTTGACTTTTTTTTGACTGCGGTTGGGTATACTTTCACTGTATCCAGAGACAGATGACCGTCTGGTCACACTCAGTGCCCCTCTTTACTGAGCTCTGGTACACTATCCCTCCTTTTGAAGTTTAGATGTTTGTCCCCCGTTTTCGGGGGATGCGTTGCTTTCCCTGTACATGGTCACCGTCTGCATGCATCAAGAGGTGTTTTTCACCACATCGATTGAACGCTCAAGACAAAGTACTTCCCGATAATTATCCATGAGCACCTCCAGAAAAGCCAGACTGTTCATCTGCGGTTATTGGGGTGTTCTGGAATCAGTTTTCCCTCCACCATCCGGTACACCCGATCGGCGATGGCGTCGCAGTCGGTCTGATCGTGGGTCACCATGATCGTGTGGAGGCGGTGGTCGGTGGTGAGAGTACGGACGAGGCGGAGCATTTCGATCCGGGTGGCGGGGTCGAGGCCTGTGAAGGGTTCATCGAGGAGGAGAACAGGACGATTGCGCAAAAGGACACGTGCCAGAGCCACCCGTTGCTGCTGACCGCCGGAGAGGCGGGAGACAGGGGTGTCGACGCAGGATTCGAGGTGCATCGAGGTGAGGATGGCGCGGGCACGTGCCATCTCTTCAGAGGTACCGCGGGTGTTGCCGTGGAGGCCGATGAGGACGTTTTCGAGGGCGGTAAGGTGTTCGAAGAGGTTGTGCGACTGAAAGAGGATCGAGACGGGACGCTGCTCCGGGGGGAGGGCGCTGAGCGGTGTATCGTCAAGGAGAATCGCTCCTGCATCGGGGGTCAGGAAGCCTGAGAGGAGATCGAGCAGGGTCGATTTGCCGCTGCCGCTTGGCCCCAGGATCCCAGCTACTTCGCCCGCTTCCACACGCAGACTGTATCGATAAAGCTTGGAG
Source organism: Campylobacteraceae bacterium (assembly GCA_027031505.1). Lineage (GTDB taxonomy): Bacteria > Campylobacterota > Campylobacteria > Campylobacterales > Sulfurovaceae > S017-3. Next base: position 10,644 of record JALVQH010000249.1, read on the forward strand.
GGTTTATCCTCCCGATAGGTATAAGTGAGATTTTCAACCTGCAGCATGGGATCCCCTGGTTTCTTTGTCGGGGTATTGTACCGCAAAAAACACACCAAATACCAGCACCAGCAGTACCAGCGCCACGCCGGCGGCATCGGTGGTGCGGTAGGAGCCCATGAGCTGGTAGAGGTACCACGGCAGGGTGGTGATCTCCCGGTTGCCAAAGAGGGCAATGACCCCCAGGTCTCCAAGTGAAAGAGAAAACGACAGAGCCGCGATGTAGCCGATCGAGCGGCGCAGATACGGCCACTCGGCATACCGCCAGCGCTGGAGGGGAGTCAGACCCAGCGAAAAGGCAAGCTTGTCGTAGCGACGGGCGGTCTTTTGCATTGCGGGGATCATGACCGCCAGTGCAAACGGCAGGGACATGAGAAAGTTGGCGCTCAAAAGAGCAGCGATCCCCCAGCCGGTCATGCTGCCGCCCATGGTGCGTGCAATGAGGAAAAACCCAAGCCCCATGATCAGAGACGGCACGGCGAGATACAGATTGCCCGAGAAGGCGATCATCAGCCCAAATAT
>JALVQH010000250.1 GCA_027031505.1 Campylobacteraceae bacterium
CGTAAGCTGAAAGATTTTTCCGAGTTGGTGATGTTTCAACATTCGGTCTTTTCTCTGCCGTTTATTTTTGTGGCGATGGTGGTGGCAGCGCACGGGTGGTTTGGATGGCGGTTGTTGTTTCTGGGCTTGCTAGCTGCGGTGAGCGCCCGCAATTTTGCGATGGGTGTCAACCGCTATCTTGACAGAGATATTGATGCCCTCAATCCCCGTACTTCCGGGCGTCCTTCGGTCGATGGCCGGGTGTCGGCGGGTCAAATGGTCGGGTTTGTTCTCCTCAATGCCGCACTGTTTGTCATTGTGGCATGGTGGATCAATCCGCTGGCATTTGCACTCTCATTCCCCATTCTCTTCATCCTTGGGGTCTATACGTTTTTCAAGCGTTTCAGTGCTGCAGCACACCTGATCCTCGGTCTCTCCCTTGGCCTGGCACCCATTGCCGGCGTTGTAGCCGTAGAGAGTGCGATTCCGCTCTGGTCGATTGTATTGGCACTGGGGGTGATGTTCTGGGTGGCCGGGTTTGATCTGCTCTACAGCCTTCAGGATATGGAATTTGACAAAGCTCACGGGCTCCATTCGATCCCTTCGCGGTTTGGGGCGCACAAGACGATGAAGATCGCCGAGTTGTTTCATCTCGTAACGGTTGTGCTGTGGGGTGCATTTGTAGTGCTGGCACACGTGGGTATGTTTGGATGGTTGGCAGTTGGTGTTTCGGCTGCCATGCTCGGATTTGAGCACTACCTTGTCCACAAAGACTTTACCCAAATCGATCGGGCATTCTTTACGGTCAACGGCTACCTTGGATTTGTCTTTTTTGGGCTGATTGTCCTGGGTGAGATGGTGGGATGAGAGTGTTATTGCAGATCAACCGTGTCGATCCGGCATGGGAGACGATCCTCCTCCCTGCACTCGAAGCGCTGGATGCCTCGTACCGGGAATTTGTGATGGCCGGGGAGGGGTATATCCCCGCTCCCGATCGCCTGCTGGCGGCTTTTTCCACGCTCAAGCCGGAAAATGTGCGCTACATTTTGTTCGGTCAGGATCCCTATCCGCGTCCCGAGAGTGCCATCGGGTACGCGTTTATCGATGGGCGGGTCGAGCGGATATTCAGCCCCACCGGACTCGACAGCCGGATCAACCGTGCAACCAGTTTGCGCAATTTTGTCAAGATGGCACTCGTGGCCGATGGGCGTCTGGATGCTGAGGATACGTCCCAGGCGGCGATCGCCACACTCGACAAAAGCGATTTGATCGACACCATGGATGCGCTGCGATGCAATTTCGAGCACAACGGTGTGCTTCTGCTTAATGCCGCACTGCTCTTTACCCACAAAGAGGACTCCAGGCGCCATATCAAAGCCTGGCAGGGGTTTGTCGAGACGTTGCTGCAGGGGATAACCGCCTGGGATCCGACGCTGATCCTCTTCGGTACGCATGCCAGAGCCATCGAGAAACTTCATGCCGCAGGCGGGATGAAAAAGATCGCATTGGAGCATCCCTACAACACCACGTTCATCACCAACCCGGATGCCTACAGACTCTTCGGCCCGATGGCGCTGTTCAAGAAATATTAAGGGGCGTTTGGCTACTATTCCATTCCACATTTTGTTGTGCACTCTTAGCTCAGCTGGATAGAGCATCGGTTTGCGGTACCGAAGGCCACAGGTTCGAATCCTGTAGAGTGTACCACATTTTCTTTCTCCAATTTCCCTGTTTTTACATAATTGCCACACTGATTTCCTGTATTGCAAACAGTATCTCGCAGATACAGCGATATCCGATACGATAGCTTCTTAGGTGGTTTTGGGTAGAATTAATTCAGATGAGGATATTGATCGACCCAAAAGGTTTCAGCAAGCAACTACAGGGCAAGAGAAATGAAACAGCAAAAGATGATATCTACCGCGACCACATTTCGTGAGTTGGAAGAAGCAGGTTTCTACTGGAGGATTGGTTCGTATGCTCTGCTGATAGGGGGAAGTGTCCATATCGGTTTCATTTTTCTCTTTGCCTATTTGCATGTTTGGGAGTTGAGTTTTTTTAATCTCATCAGCGTGGCAATGTACTGGTATGCCATCTTTGGTTTTATCCTGAGACCCTTGCACAATGAGAAAGAAAAAGATGCCAAAATCGGTTGGATTGTTTTTGCCGAGTTGCTCTCACACAACCTTCTTGCGAGTTACATTCTTGGCAGAGAGTCCGGGTTTGTTTATTATATTTTTGTATTGATCGGATTGCCGTTTTTTGTCGATGCGTATGCTAAAAAGATCTTTTTTCTTCGGAAAATTACCGCCATCGGTGCAGTATTTTTTGTCGAGTTCTGCCCCTGCTTTGACACCAATAAAACCGACGTAACCCAAGAAATGATTGCCTTGATGCACTACGGCAATCTTCTGCTGTTTCTCGTGGTGATCAGTATGCTGACGTATGTTTATGCAGACAATGCACAAGCGTACCAGAAAGTACTCAGAGAGGAGAGCGATACCGATGCGCTTACCGGACTGTATAACCGGCGTTATGTGTTGCGTAAGCAGCTTGCCCCATCTTCCATTCCGCCGCTTGCTGTGGCTATTTTGGATATCGACCATTTCAAGCAGGTCAACGATACTTTCGGGCACCATTGCGGAGATATGGTGATACGGCAGATTGCAGCCGAGATTCAGAAGGCGGTCGATGACGATACCACAGCCTGCCGCTGGGGAGGTGAAGAGTTTTTGCTCCTTTATCAGACTCCCGATCCCCTCAAAATCGAACAGAACCTGGAAGCGATACGCCAGAGGATTGAAACCAATACTATGGTTTGCGGCGGGCAGGCGATTCGCGTGACTCTAACTGCCGGCGCGGCATACGACCTGTCGCATCAAAGTGCTTTTGATGTGCTGTTGCTGCGAGCCGACAAGGCGCTGTACAGCGGGAAGACAAACGGCCGAAATCAAGTCTGCATTGTAAATGAGGGAAGAGAACACAAAGGGTGGCTGTAGAAAAGAAAATCTCTGTTCTCCCCGTTTTCTCACAAGATATAGGCTATAATACACTATCAAAACTCTAAAGGTTTACGAATGAATGTTTTGCTGCTTTCTCGGAATCGTACGGTTAGTGAAATGATAGCCCTGGCTTTTCGGGGAAAAAATGAAGCACATCTCGTTGTCTCGGAAGGGATCGGTTCAGTAAAAGAGGGGGTACCGTATGATGTCATGATTGTAGACGATACGCTCACTGAGTTCCGGGAGACACGCGATTTGGCTAAACGGCTCGGAATTGCACACACGGTACTGCTTTCGCGCATGGAGGCATTGAGTGAACCGGGATTTGAACGTCAAATCTATAAACCCTTTCTCCCTTCAGAAATCGAAAGCTTTATCGAGGAGTACACTCAAACATTCGGAATGACAGGAGGCAGGAGCAACAGAGGGTTTCGCTCCGAAGCGGAAGTTTTGAATCTTGAGGAGATCGGCACCATCAAATCTCTGCTCGAAGAAGAGGGGCTTGAGATTGTTAACGAAGAGGAGTTGGCCGAAAGGGTAATAGATGACGAATCGGAGGCATTATCACAAAATGAAGCCCTTCTGGAAGCTCTGCGTACAATGAAACCCAAAAAGATCCGAGAGTTGCTCAGGGGTGCCAGAATACACATCGATATTACTTTTCCGACACATACATGAAGCATACCTGGATCTGCTCTTTTTGATCCTCCTGCTGCCGGAAAATTCTGGATTTGCCTCTATTTTCACTCTCCGAGGCTTGTTGTGGCTGCCTGTGTACCCTTATACCCTCATGATTTCCTTCTTTTCCC
>JALVQH010000251.1 GCA_027031505.1 Campylobacteraceae bacterium
AGTGCCTCTTCACCGCCAAACATCTGAAGCATCTGGCCAAACTTTGACTCCAGGACGCTGCTTTTGAGGGCGTCGAACGCCGGATCGAAATCGGCCGACTCCACCAGTGGCGCCAGATCGATCTGCTGCTCCTCCTCGGCGAAAAAGGCGTTGAGTTTTCCGGGGGTAAAAAACTGCGTCATCACCATCGCTCGGATTGAGTGCTTGAACTGCTCAAAGTTCCGCTCGATCACTCCCGATCCGTAAAGCCCCGGCACCCGGTGAAAGAGCATGTGGATCGCCAGCTGATTGGTCACCGCCCCCGAAAAGGCGAATAACCCCGCCATCAATACCGACGTATGGTACGGCTCACTCAGCAGGTAAGATCCTCCGGTGAGTAACAGGGAGACAATATCCGTCCAATGGGATTTGGTCATACGATCCCCTCCTCTTCGACTATCTCTTTGAGTATAGTATCACTAATAGTTTCCTGATCGCTTTGGGCATAGATCTCAATAAGATACACTGTGTTATCGATGCCTATATAATAATAAATGATGCGAAACCCTTCCCGTTTCTCCGTCGGGATCGAACGGTTAGCCAACCGGATTTTGTACAGCCCATCTCCGAGAGAGATGCCTGCCCGGGGATTGTCCGTCAACTCCTGCTTCAACTGCCGCAAATCGGCTCCGATGTTCCGGAAGCGCTTCCGGAGTGTTTTGACACTCTTCTCGAAGCGGGGCAGACTAATGATCGTCAAGCTCATCGATCAAATCATCCAGTGTCATGACATCACCTCTCTCCCCATTCAAAACCTCTTTGAGCTCCCGGGCACCTTCCCGAAACCGATCATAAAACATTTTCTCTTTCTGCTGCGCAATGTAACTGCGCAATGCTTCGGTGATAATGTCGGTTCGATTGAGCGAAAACTGTTCTGTGAGCTCATCCATCTCCTCGATCATATACTTCGGCAGCCGCAATCCCACTTGCTGCTTCTCTAACTGACTCGGTGCATGCATAGCAAACCCTTTTTGTAATTTGTATCGCGATATTATATATCATTGTAATACAATTGTCAACAACTGATACGTTTCGTGTTTGTTGTGCTGAAGCCCAAGCCCCGGAAGTACTGTATCACAAACCGTTGCAAAAAGGGGTTGGGACTTCAGTCCCACGAGACATTCAAAGCCGTATCTACGTTTGGATAGCAGAATCGCGGAAGACAAAAAAACGGAACTGAAGTCCCTGCTCCAATAGAATATCACCGCACAAAATTTCTAAATTCTAACTTCTAATTTCTAATCTCCTATAATACTCCACAAAAAAACAAACAAGGCACTCCCATGACTCTCAAAGAGATCGAATCCCGTTACCACATCACCCTTCCCCCGCTTTATCACCGCCTGCATGAAGCCGGCATGCTCGACTGGCTCGGCGGACGCAGCGAACCGCTCCCTGAAGGCTTTGACTGGGCGAAGGAAGTCTATCCTGCTCTTCACGAAAATCCCCCGCTCCTTTTCCATACCGGAGGCGACCTGTTTATCATGACACCGAAGCAAATCGTAGAATGCGCATGTCCCGACTACTGGCAGAGCGATACCCACACCCTTGTACCCTTTGCCAGAGGGATCGATGAAGCGCTCCATTTTGTTCTGATTTATAAGACGGGGAGCGAGGCGGAGCCCATGGTGGGGTTTGTCTTTGAAGATGAAGAGGAAACGCAACTGCTGGCAAAAAATTTCGAAGACTTTATCTTTCGCACGATGGTCGAAGCTGCCGACGAAATCGACCGTGAAAACCTCGATCGTGAATACGGACAGAATGCCCCCGAGTCCTACCGGGCTGACATCCTGAGAGACCTCGAGACAATCCGCCCCTGGCTCAAGAGCGAATACGGCGATGCACTGGATGATCTCTACCACGGTGCAGTCGGCGAAACCCTCGTCTCGTATTATTTTCAAGGATCCCGTACCGCCGAAGAACTCATAGCAGAAATGATCGAATTTGAAGGGATGGATGAGGAGATTGAGCTGACATAACCCAAAATAGTGTATAATCACCGCACATAAAACATTCAAAGGTATTTTCATGCTTTCTCACCGCATTCAGACCCTCTCCCCGTCGGCGACCATCGCCGTCTCTACCCTCGCTGCCGAGCTGAGAGCTCAGGGCAAAGATGTCCTCAGTTTCTCCGCCGGTGAACCCGATTTCGACACACCTCAGGCGATCAAGGACGCCGCCATCAAGGCGATCGAGGATGGCTTCACCAAGTACACACCCGTCGCCGGGATTCCCGAACTCCTCAAAGCCATCCAGGGAAAACTCAAACGCGAAAACGGCCTCGAGTACGACACCAGACAAATCATCGTCAGCAATGGTGCCAAACAGTCGCTGTTTAATCTCACCCAGGCGCTCATCGACGCCGGGGACGAAGTGATCATCCCTGCTCCCTACTGGGTCACCTACCCCGAACTGGTCAAATACGCCGGCGGCACCCCGGTGATCATCGATACCGAGGATCGCACCGGTTTCAAGATCTCGGCGGCTCAACTCGAAAAAGCACTCACCGATCGGACGAAAATGCTCATCCTCAACTCCCCCTCCAACCCTTCCGGATCGGTCTACACCCACGCAGAGCTCTCTGCACTGGCCGAAGTCCTCAAGGGAACCAAAACAATCGTCGTCAGTGATGAAATGTACGAAAAACTGGTCTTTGACGGAACAACATTTGTCTCCACTGCCTCCATCAGTGAAGACATGTACCGCCGCACCATCACCGTCAATGGGCTCAGCAAATCGGTTGCCATGACCGGCTGGCGCTTTGGATATCTTGCGTGTGCAAGCAATGAACTGGTCAGCAAAATGAACTCACTGCAATCTCAAAGCACTTCCAATATCAACTCCATCACCCAAAAAGCTGCTATCCCGGCTCTCCTCGGACATGTCGATGAGGAAATCGAGCAAATGCGGCAGGCTTTTGAATCTCGTGCACATGAGGCAACCGAACTGATAAATGCCATCGAAGGCCTCAGCGTCGTCCGCCCCAGGGGTGCTTTCTACCTCTTCATCAACATCAAAGCCATTACACCCGACTCGATGCAGTTTGCCAAAGATCTCCTCGAGCGGTACGGAGTCGCCGTCGTACCGGGGCTGGCATTTGGCGCTGACGGCTACTTCCGTTTCTCGTTCGCCACCGACATCGTCACCATCCGTGAAGGAATTCGGCGGATTGAAAAATTCGTCAAGGGATACAATGCATCATAAAGGAAAAGTATGAAAGCCTTTTTGCGTCTGCTTGGACTGATACTCAGCCTCTACTTTGCAGCAGCAGGCTACATGTATATCAAACAGCGCGACCTCCTTTTTGTCCGGGATGCCAATCCTGCTCCGCTTGAGGGCTTCTGGTTTCCGGTCGCACCCGATACCCGCATCTGGATTGACCGCCTCAACCCCGGTCAGCCCAACGCCCTCCTCTATTTTCCCGGCAACACCACCAGCGACTGGGACGATGCCGGACGCCTTGCCCATGCACTACCGCACCATACTCTCTACTTTGTCCGTTACAGGGGATATGCCAACAGCGAAGGAGAACCGTCGCAGGAAGCACTGTATGCCGATGCACTGGCTCTGTTTGATGCGATCCAATCCAAGCACACAACTGTTGACATTATGGGGCGCAGCCTCGGTACCGGAATGGCGGTTTATACCGCTGCCAGACGTCAGGGGGGCAAACTCCTCCTGATCACTCCGTTTGACGGCATTTTACTTGCTGCACAAAAAGCCTACC
>JALVQH010000252.1 GCA_027031505.1 Campylobacteraceae bacterium
GGGTGTCCCGTTGCCCGAGCACCCTTGTTTGATGTACAGATAGAGATCGCTGATCGTCTCGAAACGCTTCAGAGTACCCTCCGAGAGGCTGGGGGCGGCACCATCGTGGCGCTCTGCCCCGTGACATCCGGCACAGTGTTTGCCATAAATCTGCGCACCGTAGTCGAAACGCATCACATCCCTTTTGGTCATAATGTCGAGGGCTGTGCCGGTGTGGTCGTGCGGTTTCATCGGGGCATAGATCTGTTTGGATGAAGTCTCCCCGGCGGAGATCTCATGCAAAAAGAGGAGCACGAACATTACGACAAACGATAAGCGCATACAGAATCCCTGGGTAATAATGGTGTAATAACCGATGCAGAATACAAGGAAGGGTGCCGCAGAGGCACCCACACTCCCGAACGGGAGTGGAAAAACATCTTAATAGATGTCTCCCATGGTGTTGGTAACGTTGAATTTACCGGTAGGTGTGATCAAGCGGGGATCTTCGATCGCTTTCTTGAGCTTAAGCGTATTGGCATCGTAAACAAGGATGGCACTTGGAGTCTTTTTGTTCCCCCAGATAGAGGTCCAGACCTCTGTACCGTCTGCGTTGAACTCGAAGTGTACAGGACCGCGCATTTTGACTTTGGGATCGGCCGACTTGAGATACTTCTCAGGAATAGGCAGTGTCTTGGCAACTTCGAGCGTATCTTTGTCGATGACATAGATCTGAGTCTGGAGCTTGCGATCGGGGTTGACCGGGCGATCAGCAAAGATATATTTGCTCTTGGGATGGGTTTTGATGAAGAGGTTTCCTCCACCCTCGCCGGGAAGCTTGATCTTCTTGACAACTTTCCAGGCGTTGTCTTTGTGACCCTCAGGATCGGTACCGATCGCGACGATGTCGTTGCTTCCGATGTGACCGGTCAGCCATACCGGACCGAATTTGCTGGAGTTGACGTTGGCGCCGCGACCGGGGTGGGGCTTGGTTCCCTGTGAGGGAATATTGGCAACCAGTTTACCCTCTTTGGCATCGACGACACTGACAATGTTGCGAGCGTTGGCTGCGACGAGGAAATAGCGCTTGGAGCTGTCCCAGCCACCGTCATGCAGGAAGCGCTCTGCTTCGATCATTTTGATAGTGGGATTCTTTACGTCGGTGTAGTTGTAGAGCCATACCTGGCCGGTCTCTTTGATGTTGATGATCCACTCGGGCTTGAAGTGGCTGGCTACGATCGATGCGACACGCGCTTCACGGGTGAAGACACCTTCATCATACGTATAGCTGGCCGTTGCCACCTGCTTGAGAGGCTCAAGGGTTTTACCGTCAAGTGTGACGATGGAGGGCGGCCAGTAGCATCCGACGACAGCGTATTTCCCTTCATACCCTTCGTACTTGGAAGTATCAATGGAGCGAGCATCATTACAGACACGGATCTCTGCGACGTTTTTGGGCTCTTTCATCCAGAGGTCGATCATCGAGGCTTTTCCGTCACGTCCGATGACATAGACATAGCGGCCGTCTTTGGAGTTACGGACGATGTGGGTCGCGAATCCGGAAGGGACGACAGAGACGATCTCTTTTTTGTCACCGTCAACGATTGCAATTTTACCGATATCACGGAGGATCACAGAGAAGTAGTTTTTCCAGTTGCGTGTTGTCTCAGGTTTGGTGGGGCGCTTGTCAACCGGAATGAGCACTTTCCAGCTCTTTTTGAGATCTGCCATCGTTTTTTCAGGCGGCTGGGGAGGTGTATTCATGACATATTTTGCCATCAATTCTGTCTCTTCTTTGGTCAATTCACCCGATTTACCCCAGCCGGGCATCCCGCCGGGTGTTCCATTGAAGATGATGCTTTTGAGGGTCTCGAAGCCCAGAGCGAGGGTTCCGTGGGTGGCACCTTTTTTGTCCTTGTGGGACTCGGGGCGGATCCAGGGACCCAGAGCCCCTTTGCGGAGCATTCCGTGACAGCCGGCACAGCGGTCGAAATAGATCTGTGTCGCCTTCTTCATCTCGTCGGCTGAAAGTTTGGGCGCATCAGCAGCATGAAGGGCGACGGTTCCCAGAGCGACCACCGCGGTCATGCTCAGAATCTTGGTCAGTTTCATTTTCTCTCCTTTTTGTTAAAATGAGACAATTGTATTGTATCACTACGACTTTATCGATAAGCTTAAGTGATCCATAAAATTGGTTCAGCCAATACATGGCGTATCGGTTGGAAACAGCTATCTGCCGAGTTTTTTCTTTTCACTGAAATAGATCCAGAACATCGGCAGGACAATGATCGTATGCAGAAAGATCGTCAGGGTCAACGGCCCCTGATTCAGCATCCCGAAGAAACTGTGGTTTACATCTGTAAATGCACTAATCATGTTTTCTCCTTTTTGTAAGTAAGTGCGGTGAGCCGAAGCTCTCCGCATCAGGCCTCAGCCGCTTTGGCTTTTTTGCCGATGGTGAGCAGATCGAGCAACAGATACACAAATCCGATGAAAGTCACAACACCCATGATCAGACGCCACAACTGTGCCTGGACATACCAGGGGAGGTTCTGCGCCGTGAAGAACGCCTGCCATCCGCCGCCGAGTTCGGCCCGCTCGACCAGTACCTGCTCATAACCGGCGATCGTCAGTGCGACGGTCATTCCAATCACTCCAAACGTGATCAGGAAGATCGCCATCTTGGAGTTAAACGTCGCTTTCATCCGTTTGACGCCGTACGCTCCCTGGACACCCATGTACATCATCCCGATCAGGATGGTCGCATAGGCACCGAAGAACGCAAGGTGACCATGCGCCGAAGTAAACTGTGTCCCGTGGGTATAAATATTCACCTGCGGCAATGTGTGGAAGAAACCCCAGATACCCGCACCGAGGAAGTTGCCAAAGGCGTTGGTAACGATCCAGGCCATTCCCGGGCCGTTTTTGATGACCGATTTTTCGCCATTTTCACCCTGTTCTTTAGCCCAGTCGTAAATGACATGGACAAACATCGCAACCAGCGGTACCGGCTCAAGAGCGGAGAAAAGGGCTCCGATCTCCCACCAGTACTCGGGGGTTCCGATCCAGAAATAGTGGTGACCCAGCCCGAGAATCCCGGAGCCAAACAGCATCAGCACTTCGATCCAGAGCCACATCTCGACGATTTCACGTTTGGCACCGATGAATTTGACCAGCGCATAGGCCGCGAGGGTACCGACGAAGACTTCCCACGTCGCTTCGACCCACAGGTGGATGACCCACCACCACCAGTACTGATCCATGGAGATGTTGTCGGTGAAGAACATCCCGGCGAGATAGAGACCCGCCAGCGCCAACAGGTTGGCGACCATTACGGTCATAATGCCGGTTTTGTGACCTTTGAGATAAGTGAAAAATACGTTGGCATAGAAGATCAGGACAACGACAACAATCCCGAGATCCGCCCAACGGGGGGCTTCGATGTACTCACGCCCTTCGTTGATGAGCCAGATGGTACTCTCTTTACCAGGGCCGATCTGGATGAAGATGTAGACCAGTACCACTACGGCAATAGCAGCCGTCAGTACCCAGAAAGCCAACTTGCCGAGCCCGGCTCCGACAGTCTCTTCACCGGTTTCGTCGGTCAGCATGTAATAAACCGAACCGATCATAGCAAAGAGCATCCAGACCACCAGCGCATTGATGTGCACCATCCGGGCGACGGAGAAGTCAAAGACCTGGAACAAAAAGCTCGGATAGACGAACTGAATTGCGGCGATGAGCCCCATCAGCAACTGTGCGCCAAAGAGGATAAT
>JALVQH010000253.1 GCA_027031505.1 Campylobacteraceae bacterium
CTCCTGAGATACGCTTTCTCGTTCCATATCTCCCGATATGGAACACACACAATCCTCCAATGTCATGAACATTCCCCATCAGGAGATGGGAAACGAAAAGAGAAGTCCCTGCTCCTGAGATACGCTGTCGCGTTTTGTTGGACTGAAGTCTCAGCCCCGGCAAAAAGTTGCGTTCGCTGTTCAATTTGGCTATAATTGAGTATCAAAAAATTGGACAGGATGTATCATGCTGAGTACGGGAGAGATTCTTGACCATTTGCGGGAGTACAATCGGCTGTATGCTCCGGAGGGGTTTCGTCTGACCGGGTTGTTCGGCTCATACGCACGGGGTACGGCCGATCTCTTCAGCGACATCGATGTCACCTATACGATTGATGCCACCCGTTTCGCACCCGATGACGGCTATGCCCGATTGGCACAGCTTGAGGCAGTCAAGGAGAAGCTGGGCAAAGCACTGCACAAAAAAATCGATCTCATCCCTGCCAATACCCACAATACATTGCTCCACCAAAATCTCAAAAAGGAACAGATCGCTTTATGAAAAACCGCCTTCTCTCCGTCCTCGAAAAGATAAACGATATCGAGTTTTTCCTCACACAAACAGACGGCAAGATCGCCCCGGCACTCGAAGACAGGATACTCAAACCGGCTATCCGCATGCACATCATTTCGATCGCTGAGCAATTTAACAAACTCAAAGACGAAAACGAATTTGAACTCCTGTCACAAATCGACAAAACAGATCTCAGAGGTCTCCATGCCGTAAGAAATTTCATCGCCCACGATTACGACAGTGTGGATGATGAGATTCTTGAAGTGGTTCTGCGCAAGCATATACCCCACCTCAAAGATCAAATCGAACAGATTCTCAACCAAACATCTTCATCTCGCTCCTGAGATACACTGCTGCGTTGTGTTAGACTGAAGTCCAAACCCCTGAACCCATTAAGACAATTTTTATCCTGATATGTTATAGTGTCACATCAAATCTCTCGGGGTGCTGAGAACTCAGCTGAGAAGGTGATCCAACCTACCCGTCGAACTTGAACCGGATAACACCGGCGTAAGGAAGAGATATACTGCGTTTGTCCTCCGATAAGCTCTTTATTCTCTTCTTACAATACATTTGCATAGTATTGACCGACAATCGTTTATCCAACGACGGAGGCAGGGCTTAAGCCCTGCACTGCGGGACTGAAGTCCCGCCTCCTGATGGGTTGGCGTATGCCGGGTTAATATCACAAAGGACAACCATGAAAAAAACACTCACGCTCATTGTCACGATGATTTTGGCTTCAACGATGCTGCACGCAGCCGACAAACCGACCCTGACGGTCTATACTTACGATTCGTTTGCCGCCGACTGGGGGCCGGCTCCCAGGGTCAAGGCTGCGTTTGAAAAGGAAAACAACTGCACTCTGCGCTTCGTCCCCTCCTCGAGTGCCATCGGCTCCCTGCGCAAGATCCAGCTCGAGGGCAAGACAACCCAGGCCGATGTGCTTCTCGGACTCGATACCTCCACAGCCGATATGGCCAAGGCAACCGGACTGTTTGCCCCGCATCACACCGACACCTCCAGGATCACCCTCCCCGCACCGTATCAGGATGATACGTTTGTTCCGTACGACTACAGCTATTTTGCCTTCGTCTATGACAGCAACAAAACCCGCAAGATCCCCGCCTCGCTCGAAGAGCTGACCCATATGCCGGAATCCTTCAAGATCATCATCGAGGATCCCCGCTCCTCTACCCCCGGTCTGGGGCTTCTTCTGTGGGTCAAGGCTCAGTACGGCGACAAGGCTGCCGACTACTGGAAGCGTCTCGCTCCCCATATCCTCACCATCACCAAAGGGTGGTCGGAAGCGTATAACCTCTTCCTCAAAGGGGAAGCCGATATGGTACTCTCCTACACCACCTCGCCGGCCTATCACATCATCGCTGAAAAGAAACTCCAGTACAAAACCGCCAACTTCGCCCAGGGGCACTACGGGCAGATCGAACTGGCCGCCGCACTCAAGTCTTCCAGACATCCAAAGTTGGCACAAAAATTCCTCGATTTTATCACGTCAGAGACATTTGCAGACATCATCCCTGCAACCAACTGGACCTATCCGGTACGCCGCACAGCCAAAGGACTTCCCGAAGGATTCAAGAGCCTGTATGTACCCAAAATGATCCTCATGGACGGCGCTACGATCCAAACAAACCGTAAAGCGTGGATCGATGAGTGGCTTGGGGCGATTGCCAGGTAGTACGATGAGAGTGATTTTGGGGCTCCCTATCTCCCGATATGGAACCCATACCACTTTCCAACGGTACGCATGCGTTCCCCATCGGAAGATGGGGAACGAGGAGGAGGTTCGTTATACGGGACTGAAGTCCCTGCTCCAATATTCTCGTGTTCTTTCGCAGTCTCTCCCGATATGGAACACATACTACCTTCCAACGGTACGCATGCGTTCCCCATCGGGAGATGGGGAACGAGGAATATCAGCAGGTAACCCCATATGCTGAAACAATTCTGGCGATTTCGCTCCACTCTCTGGCCGGGCTTGATCCTCACCGGTGTGTTGCTGGGGTTTGCCGGAGTACTCTTTGGAGCCCTCTATCATGAAGCCGGCAGAATCACCTTCTGGCCGGTGAGCGATCGGATTGTTTCGCTGCTCAAATTTACCCTCTTTCAGGCGACCCTCTCGACGCTTCTCTCGCTCCTCCTCGGACTGCTGCTGGCATGGAGTCTCGCCCACCAACCCCGCTTCTGCTGCCGCAGTATCGTGGTGGCGCTTTTTAGCTCATCCCTGGTGCTCCCTTCGCTCATCGTCGCCTTTGGGATCATCGCCGTGCTCGGCAACCACGGCTGGCTCAACCAGCTTGCAGCGCTCCTCACCGGCCACACCTTCGGCAGCTACGTGTACGGTCTTGGCGGTATCCTCATCGCGCATGTCTATCTCAATGCATCCTTTGCCTCGATCGGCCTGCTGCGTGCCTTTGAGTCGATCCCGGTGGAGAAATACCGCCTCAGTGCCAGCCTCGGCCTCTCGCCATGGCAGCGGTTTTGGATACTGGAGTGGGCAGCCGTCCGCGGTAGCATCCCCCGGATCGGGATCACGATCTTTTTGCTCTGCTTCAGCTCGTTTGCCATCGTCCTGCTGCTCGGGGGCTCTCCGGCCTACAACACCCTCGAAGTAGCAATCTACGAAGCGGTCCGGATCGACTTTGACCTCCCCGCAGCTTTGCAGATCGCTTCGATCCAGCTCATGATCTCCATCACCCTGCTTCTTCTGGCTTCCGGGATGCCCCAGGGGCTGAATAACCTCAAATCCTCCAGCCGCCTCGTCCCCTGGGCAGAGAGGCGCAGTGCCACCCTTCTCCAGCGCCTGGTCATCCTGCTGCTTAGCCTCATCTACCTCCTTCCGCTGATCGCTGTGGTGCTCGACGGGTTTCATGCCGACCTCATGCACCTCTTCTCTCAGCCGCTGTTCCTCCGTTCGCTGGGGATGAGTCTATGGATTGCGGCGGTCTCGGCGTTTTTGACGGTGGTTTTTTCCATAGCTCTGGCTGATGCCAGACGGCATTTCGGGCTACCGCTTCGGATCACAGAGCGCGGGATTGGGCGAATATTTGGGCTGATGATCGCCTTCTCGGGCAATCTGTATCTCGCCGTGCCGTCTCTGATCATGGGGCTTGGGTTTTTCCTCATTGCACGCACCATGGGCGGCAGCATGACCGGCTGGGGGATCGCTG
>JALVQH010000254.1 GCA_027031505.1 Campylobacteraceae bacterium
CAATGCCGTCTCGAGAATCGCCTCGGCCACGATCCGTCCACCGTGGCACTGAAACTCAACAATCTCTTCTCCGGTAAAACTGCGCGGAGCTTGAAAATAGAGGACAATGGCCTGATCGATCAGCGTCCCCCGTGCATCATACAGAGAGGCCAGATCGGCCTGGCGCGGGACAAGCGACGCACCCGGAGCAATCATACGGGCGATGGCAGGTGCCTCGGAGCCGCTAAGCCGTACAATGGCGATCGAACCCACCCCGCCGGCCGTCGCAATGGCGGCAATGGTTGCGTTCATGAGCGCTTGTTGAATTCGTTGATGAGGATGTAGCGCTCCCCCTGTCGGGTGCGTTTGATGGCAACGTATTTGTCGGGGAATTCTTCACGGAGCTGTTCCAGAGCGATCTGAACAAGGATCCCGTCCAGCGGTCGGGTCTTGCCCCACCCCTGCTGATGAACATGCTCAATCACCGGCTGGATATAATTGCGGATCATCTCCTGCTGAGAGGCAAGGAATTGTGCAATCTCAAGCTTGATATAGAGACCGTATTCGTTGTGAATCCAGTTGTACAGCAGATAGGAGAGGGCGTTGTAGCGGTACCCCTCTTTTCCGATCAGCAATGCGGCATCCTCACCGTCGATGAAGATATAGGCCGTCCCGTCAATCACATCTACTTCGACCGTATCGATCTCGAAACACGCTGAGCGCATCAGTGCACCGAGTTGTTCTTCGAGAATGCGGCCAAGCTCCTGCTCGTTTTCCGTCAGCCTGACAGAATCCTGCCCGGCTGGTGAATGTGCTTTTTCATCAAAGAAACCGTTCAAGATCGTCGCCTCGCTCCCCTCGGGTCTGGCAATCGTTTTTTTCGACACCAGCGCACGTTCAGGAGCTGACGGTTTGACCGGATTCTCTTCGTGCCGGACACCGGACTGCACAGCCGGAGCAGGTGGCACCGGGTTCTCTTTCCGCAGAGTGGAGGATGCCAACCGGGTTTTGCGGGCAGCGACAATAATCGCTTTTTTTGCACCGATTCCCAGAAAGCCTCTGCTGGGATGCTGAACAATTTCGCATTCGAGATCGGCGACAGAGCAGTTAAAAAGATTTGCAGCTTTTTCGTAAGCCTCTTCAAGAGTGTTGGCTTCAATTTTTTTCATAAAAATCCTTTAGGTTATTCGGCCGTGCTTGCCTTCATTCTGGCTTTGTAATTTTCATAGGCACGGTTGATAACGAGTTGTTGTCCAATAGAGAGCAAATTGCTGGTCAGCCAGTAGAGCACCAGCCCGGCCGGGAACGTCAGGAAGAAAAAGGTCATGATGACCGGGAACCATTGGAAAATTTTCTGCTGCATGGGATCGGTTATCGTGCTGGGCTGGAGTTTCTGCATCAGCCACATACTGGCACCCATCAGTACCGGCAGAATGTAAATGGGATCCTTGTCTGCCAGATTGGTGATCCACCCGATCCAGGGAGCGCCCTGAAGCTCGTCGGCATTGAGCAGCACCCGGTAAAGGGCGAAAAAGACCGGGATTTGCAGCAGCATCGGCAGGCAGCCTCCCATCGGATTAACATTATGTTTTTTGTACAGAGCCATGGTCTGCTGATTAAGCTTGGCCGGGTCGCCTTTGTATTTCTCTTTGAGCTCTTTCATTTTCGGGGCAAGCTCTTTCATCTTGTTCATCGACATCATCCCTTTGTATGAGAGGGGGAAAAGAACCAGCTTGACAAGGATCGTAAAGAGCACGATCGCCCATCCCCAGTTGCCGACGTAATCGTAGATCCATACCATGATTTTAAAGAACGGACGCGAAAGGAAGGTAAACCAGCCGAACTCAATCGCATCGGTCAGCTCGGGATGAAGCTTCTGGAGTGTTCGGTACTCCTTGGGGCCGATATAGCCGTGAAGACTGAGATCCCCTTTCCCGGCTACAAACGGAAGCGGATTCTGATTGGCTTCCGGAGCCAATGTTGCCGACAGCGGTGCATCAAAACGGTAGAAAAGCGAAGCAGCATACCGGTCAAAAGCGGAGACAATGGTCGCATCCGGTATCGTCACCGTTTTATCAGCTTCGCCGTCTTCGACCGTGGTGCTGACCCCTTTGCTGTCCCGTATCAGAGCGCCGCGCACCAGCAAATAACGGGCATGATCGGCTTCAGGACGGTGACCCGGCGTGAGGAAGAAGTCGATCGGTTTGTCGGTATGGATACCAAGATCGTAGTGACCGTCCGGGTATATCGTCAGCTTCCTCGTCACGGTCATTCCGCTCAGAACCTGTGTCAGGGTCACCGTCTGAGGGGCTTCCGTCACGGTCATATTCGAAACTGACGCTGCATAAGACTTGCGGAACGCTTCGTTATTGATCGCGGTATCGGCGAAACGCAGTTCAAGCGGTTTGACGTGTCGGGGGTCAAACAATTCGAGTGCTCTGCCCTCCTCGGTCTGATATTTTTTCTCAAGCAGTTTGGCACTGGAGATTCGGCCAAGCGTATCGATCGTCCAGACAAAATCTTTGGCATGGATCGTGACGAGAACCGCTTCGGAACTGGACGATCCCTTCTGCGATGTCCGGGCAGCAGGAGTCGTAGCTGCAGTCGCTTCCGAGGTTGTCTGGATATCTGGAGCTGACGGCGATACGGAAGGGTGCTGGGTTGATGCTCGAGTCGTTGTGCGGTTGGCATCCTGCATTGTCGGCTGCACTCTGGGAAACAGATAGCTGAAACCAAAGAGGATCGCAAACGAAAGAACGAATGCCAGAATAAGTCGTTTATTGAGGTCTTGTTGTTCCAAAAGAAGCCTTTTTATTATTAATAATGTATGGATAAAATGGGTTAGGATTATACCGATTTTTTGCTTATGGGTACCTCGCAGATCCAGTCGGGCGGGATTGTTTCAGTGTCTGAGCCCGTTTCAATGCCAGATGAAATGCTTTGGAGACTTCGGAAAAGTCGGATTCCGGCAGAGGCGCTTTGGCGACCCATACATATTCTCCAGATTCGAGTGCATCGATCCGGGTGAGAAAAAGGGCACGCAAAAGACGCCTGGCACGGTTGCGTTTGACAGCATTTCCTACTTTTTTCCCGGCGACAAAACCGACACGCCTTGCGGTGTCATCCTTGCGAAAAAAGAGAACGAAATAGGGAGTATGCCACGTCGCAGCGGCCTGCTTGTAGACCGCATTAAAATCGCGCGAGGTGCGCAGGCGGCTGAAGTGTTTTAGACGGCCAATCGCTTCCGTCCTCTGGCACGGCGTGCATTGATGATTTTGCGACCGTTTTTGGTTTTCATGCGCGCACGGAACCCATGGGTGCGTTTGCGGGGGGTATTGTGGGGTTGGTAGGTTCGTTTCATCGGGAAAGTCCTTGTAATATATCGCCTGCCTGTACGCAGGCCAATTCAGCTCGCAATGGTATCGAAAGTGTACTTAGTCGATCCTGTTTTACACCGGCCGCGTCTCCCCGTGCCCGTATATCTTGTATTTATACGTGGTCAGCTCATCGATCCCCATAGGACCCCGTGCGTGAAGCTTGTTGGTAGAGATCCCCACTTCGGCACCGAAGCCGAATTGCCCGCCGTCGGTAAACTGCGTACTGGCATTGAGATAAGTACACGCCGAATCAACGGTATTGAGGAAGGTTTCGGCGGTGGTGTGGTTTTCGGTGATAATAGCATCGGAGTGACCGGAACCGTGGCGGGCGATATGGCCGATCGCTTCGTCGACACCGGAGACCACTTTGACTGAGAGGAGATTATGG
>JALVQH010000255.1 GCA_027031505.1 Campylobacteraceae bacterium
CATTGAAGCGGGTGCGGGCAGAGAGAAGAGGGATTGAGAACAACCGACGATACACCCCCGTCCCGTACGCCCCGATCCCGATCAGCACCGCCGCCATCCACGGGAAAAAGCGTGCCAGATCTTCGGTGTAGTGCGGCAGATGGAGCGTCCTGCGCAGTGCAAGATACACGTGATGCTGAAGCTCAAGAAGCCATCCGGTGTACGAACCATACAGGATCAGGATGGCTGTCAGCAGAGCGACTCGGGGAAAGCGGACAAACAGCAGCCCCGTCAGCGACGCCACAAAGATCAGATGCAGAATCCCGAAATAGACCCAGCCATGGGGAGATTGTATCCGTGTAGCAATCGTTACAAGCATTGCTGCCCCGCCGAGGGTCATCGCCCGGCGGCGCACCTTGTCCCAACGGATACGGGGGGTATGGACGATCCCGAGACTCACCCCGACACTGATCAGAAAAATCGAGACGATCCCATACCGCAGATGGATCCAGAACGGATCATGCACGACCGAAAAATGCACCAGATGAAAATAGGCCAGATCGTACGCAAAATGGAAGAGAATCATCAGGATAATCGCCCACCCCCGAAACACATCGAGGCCGACAAGGCGATGTTTAGGCGTGGAATCCATACAGACTCGGAAAGAGAACGATCGAGACGAGCACCAGTGCCTGCAGGATGATAAACGGAATAACGCCTGTGTAAATATCCGTCGTTTTTACTTCCGGCGGGGCAACCCCTTTGAGATAAAAGAGGCTGAAACCAAACGGCGGGGTGAGGAAAGAGGTCTGCAAATTGAGCGCGATGAGGATCGCAAACCACATCGGATCGATCCCGATCGTCTCGGAAATCGGCAGGAGAATGGGAACGACGATATAGGAGATTTCGAAGAAATCGATGAAAAAGCCCAAAAACAGGATGATGGTCATACTCAGGATCAAAAAGCCCCATTTTTCGCCCGGCAGATGGGTCATAAAGTTCTCGACGATCTCATCGGCACCGCTGTAGATAAAGACCATCGAAAACGCCGTTGCCCCTACCAGAATCGCAAACACCATCGAGGTGGTTTTGACCGTCTCAAGCGATGCCTCTTTGACCATGTTGTAACTCAGCTTGCGGTAGAGAGCGGCAAGGATCAGGCTCCCCAGCGCCCCAAGAGAAGCCGATTCGGTCGGGGTGGCAATCCCGGCAAATATCGATCCAAGCACCAGCACGATCAATGTCAACGGCGGGAAAATTGCCAGGAGTGCTTTGCGGACACTTGCGCCGTATTTGATCCCCTCTTCCGGTTTGAGTGCCGGGGCGATGTCGGGCTTGAGAAACGCGACAATCAGGATATAGACGATGTAGACCCCTACCAGCATGAGTCCGGGAATAATAGCGGCTTTGAACAGATCCCCGACCGGCAGTTGAAACACATCGGCCAAAACGATCAACACGATCGAAGGGGGGATGATCTGCCCCAGCGTCCCCGCCGCGCAGATGGTTCCGGTCGCCAGAGGCCTGGAATAGCCATGTCGCAGCATGATCGGCAGCGAGATGACCCCCATTGCAACTACCGAAGCTCCCACCACACCTGTCGAAGCCGCCAGCAGCGCCCCGATCAGTACCGTCGAAATCGCCAGGCCGCCCCGCACTTTGCCAAAAAGCGTCCCCATGCTCTCAAGCAGCCGTTCGGCCAGTTCCGATTTTTGCAGCACAATCCCCATGAAGATAAACAGCGGTACCGCCATGAGGATTTTGTTGGTCATGATCGAATAGATCCGGAAAGGCATCATGCTGAACATCGAGAGGAACTCCTCCCAGAACTCCATCAGCGTCCCGCCATCGGGGATGATCTCGATCCACGCGGCTCCGAGGCCGAAATAGAGCGCCACCGCCCCGAACGTAAACGCCACCGGAAACCCGATCACCAGCATGATCAATGCCGCTGCGAACATTACCAGGCCGATCATTCCATCACCTCCGTCTCCGGATCGGGCAGGGGGGATTCTTTTCCACGAAGGACATTGAGATTGTACAGCAGAAAGTCCGCGGCACAAAAGAGGAGAAACACAAAGGCCAACGGGATTTGTGCTTTGATGATCCAGCGATAAGGCAGTCCGCCGGGATCCTCACTGATCTCATGGGTCGTGTACGCATCCATCACAAAATCCCAGGAGCCATAGATCACCAGCAGTGCCAGAGGCAGAAGGAAAAAGATCGTCCCCACAACATTGACCCGGGCCTGTTTGCGGGGAGAGAGGCGATCGTACACGAAATCGACCCGGACATGGGCATTGTGCCTCAGGGCATAGCCGGTGCCGTAGAGCATGATGACGGCAAACGTGTGCCATTCGAGTTCCTGCATTCCGATGGAACTGTTGTGAAACACATACCGCATCATCACGTCAAACGCCACGTTGAGAATCATCACGATCAGCAGTACCCCGGTCATATAGCCGACGGCATCAATGATTTTATCCATCCATTTTTCGAGTGAGAGGAGCAAGGGGAATCCTTTGGGATTGTTTGGATTGGGTCAGTGCATTGGGCTGTCGACATCCTCATCGACAGACAAATGGACTGGAATATACGCGTTAAGTGTTATGCGTTGCGCGTTGCGCGTGTCTCCATATCTCCATATCTCACGGAAATCGTAACACATTATGTATGGCGCGTGAAAATCAAAATATACATTCCCACGTACACTATGTGAAAATGAGCCAAAAACGCAACACTTAACACTTAACACATAACACGATCATGCCCCCGAAGGGGGTGTTTTATTTGGACAACTCTTCACTGAGTTTGAGATAACCACCCTGCATCATCATGGTCCATTCGCGCGCCTTGCTCATGTAAGCTTTGTAGTCTTCCCAGATCTCTTTAAATTTGGGATTTTTGGCCGCATACCCCTCATACACCTCATCCGCGGCTTTTTTGAGAGCCTGGAGTACCGGTTTGGGGAAGGTTTTGACTTTGATTTCGGGATGCTCTTTTTTCATCTTCGCCCATGCATCGACCGAGGCGGCAAAGTTTTCGATGTACATATCCAATGTGGCGGATTTCATCGCCGTCTCGAGCATCACCTGATATTTTTTGGGCAGTTTGTCAAACGCCTTTTTGTTGATCATGAACTGCATCTCGCTTGCCGGCTCGTGCCAACCGGTGTAGTAGTACGGAGCGACTTTGTAAAAGCCCATTTTGATATCCATACCGGGTCCGACCCACTCGAGGGCATCGATGGTGCCGCGGTCGAGTGCCGTGTAGAGCTCCCCGGCGGGAATATTGGTGACGTTGACACCGAGTTTGGCCATCACTTCTCCGGCCAGACCGGGGATTCGCATCTTCAGCCCTTTGAGATCTGCAGGCGTTTTGATCTCTTTGCGGAACCAGCCGCCCATCTGGTTACCGGTGTTGCCGCCGGGATAGTTGTAGATGCCGAATTTGTCGTACACCTCTTTCATATATTTCTTGCCGTTTCCGTAGTAGAACCATGCGTACTGCTCCGAAGGGGTCATCCCCAGCGGTACGGTGCAGAACCAGACGGTGTTGATGTCTTTCCCTTTCCAGTAGTACGAGCCGCTGTGTCCCATCTGATACTGGCCGTTTTTGACCATATCGAGGATCCCAAGCGGTGCTTTGTGCTTCTCTTTGCCCTCGACTTTGATGATGAATTTCCCGTCGCTCATCTCTTTCATCAGAGCGGCGACTCTGG